>CAZGJX010000131.1:0-9867 GCA_964525635.1 uncultured archaeon | reverse complement strand
GATAAACGAATATATATTAACAAAAAAAAATTACTTCCTTAGATACTGATACTATTAAAAAATAAAAATAGTTGTTTATTCTTATATGTAGTTTTTATATAGTTAATATTAAAACATTTATGTATTATATATTATAAATCAATTATATTAAATATTTAAAGTGATTAATAAAATGCCAATGATTATTCCCTCACCAAGAACAGGAATTTATCCAATTATACATGAAAACGTATTTATTGCACCTAATGCCGTTATAATTGGAGATATTAAAATTAAAGAAGGCGCCAATATTTGGTTTGGAGCAATTTTGAGAGGTGATTGGGGTGAAATATTAATTGGAAAAAACACAAGTATTCAAGAAAACGTAGTTATACATTCTGAACAAGGAAAAAAAGTCTTAATTGGTTCTAATTGTATAATAGGTCATAGAGCCACAATTCATGGTCCATGTGAAATTGGAAATGGTTGTTTAGTTGGGATTTCATCGAATGTTTTACATAATTCTAAGATGGGAGATGGATCGATGTTAGGTGCTGGTGCTGTTCTAGTAAATAATGAAATTCCACCAAGAACTTTGGCTGTGGGCATTCCAGCAAAAATTAAAAAAGATTTACCTAAAAATAATAAATTTATTGGAGAACAAACTTCTATTGAATATGTGAAAAATGGATTTGAATTTAAGAAATTTTTTGAGCAAAATTCTAATCTTTTATAGAACAGATACAATTTTCATCTTTTAGAACTTTAATCTTATTAAAAGTCATATTTAATAAATTAACCATGAGTAAATGATTTTCTAAGTTTGGAAGGCCTAAAGTTGTTTTAATAACCTCTAAAGCTTCAAATACACCTAAAATACCTGGAGTCACTCCAATTACTGGTAAAGGAGTTATAGATGTATGTCCTAATGGGGGTTCTGAGAAAACACATTGATAACAAGCACTCAAATGAGGATTAATTGTAATTATTTGACCATAAAAATCTTTTATCCCTGCTATTACAGATTTTATATTATTTTCAATAGCAGTACGGTTTACCATAAATTTTGTTTTCATATTATCACTACAATCAATTATAAAATCTTTATCGTTTACATATTTCTTAATTAAGTTATCATCAACGTATTCTTTATAAGTTAAGATTTTTACATTTGAATTTAATTTAGATAGGTTATGTCTTGCAACTTCAATTTTATCATGGTCAATATCATCTTCTTTATATAGTATTTGTCTTTGTAAATTAGAAAGAGATACTTTATCATTATCTATAATGGTAAGTTCACCAATTCCTGCGGCAACAAGATATAATGCACATGAAGAACCTAAACCTCCAGCACCAATTTGGAGAACTTTTACTTTTGATATTTTTTTTTGTCCTTCTTCTCCAATAAAATCAGATATTATTTGTCTTGAATATCTATCTTTTTCTTTTTCAGTTAACATATTATTTACCATCTATATGCGAAACAGCAAACTTCTTTAGGGAAGTGATGAATCGCATAATTAATCTATAAATTAACACTCTTTTATCATTTATATATCTATTAATCTTATAAATATATAGGGAGGAAAACCATCCTATATTGTCTAATATTATATTAAGAAGTACGAATTTATTACCTTTAGGTAATAGTAGTTCAATTATCTATCACTGTTTTTATTTTTTTTATAATTTGTTCCATCTCTATTAAAACTATTCCAAGATTAGCATTCAATTCTAACAATGAAATAAGGAGAATTTTATTATTTCCCCCCATTATAATAAGTTGATAATCATTGAGTTCCACAGTAATATGATTAATTTCCTCTTTACCTAATGAATTTAATGCCGTTTCTAAAGCATTATACATAGTAGCAGCCATTGCTCCAAATTTTCTTTCATCTATATCTCTTGGTAATCTCGATGTAATGAGTAAACCATTTCTTTCTGCTATAGCAATACCTATAACACCTTCGATATATTCTAAAGTTCTTAATTCTTCATGCAAACGATTTATTATCAATGGTTCCATTTTTTATTCATATATGAAAATAATTTTATCATTTATCATGAATTTAAAATGAATAACCTATATTAAAATATATTAATAACAAATAAGAATAAATCTCTTTAAAAAATGTAATTTAGAGATTAATGAGTAATAACAAAATATTAAGATATAATTATTTGCAAAAAGCCTTATTGCCATTGAATGGTCTAACTCGATTTCTCCAACTCGGTTGTCTTAATTTAGACGTTTTTCCAAAACCACAACTGGCACAAAACCTTTTTCTTCTATGATAGGAGTGTTTACCACATCTTCTGCAAACTTTATGAGAAGCTGCTTTATTTTTTTTTCCTTTACTTGGAGTACCTTTACCCATTTATTTCAACCCCTTTTATTATTATTCTTCTTCCGTTTCTTCTCGATACATTAATTTATTATAAATATCTTCTTCTGTTTCACCACTGGAAAAGACTAATTTCTCACGATCTTGACCTATTAATATAATTGAAGCTCCTCGAATCATGACTGTACCAAGATCCTTACTTCTTTTTCCTCCTCTTCCAAAATAGATCTCTTTTGCATTTTCAACGATTAAATTCATGAAATTATCAAACTTTACTAATTTTCCAGTGAGATAAGTATTCCATATTTTTAATTTAATTCTTACTTCTTCCTTTAAAATTGCTTTACTTAGCGTCCTTGAAACTGTCATAAAAAATTCTTGAGATATTCTAAAAAAGTATAAAAAAAAAATATACTTTATATACGGATATTATTAGAAAATTTAAATATTTTAGGATTTTGTTATTCTAATTCCATTATATCATATTTATAGTTTTCTTTTAAATATTTTTTTTTATAATATTTTTTCTTTAGAATTATTATAATATAATACCTTAAAGAATCGATTTAACTATAAATTATCTAATTTAATAAAATTAATTTTATATTATGTCGAATAAACAAAAATAGATATAACATGTAAAAAACATTTAATTTTTGTAATTATAAAATTAAAAAAAGAATCGTAATGAAAGTGAATAAAATTGGAGTCATTGACGCTGGCGTTGAAACACCTGAAGAAATTATTCTTGCAGCAGATTTAATACCTGTTAGAATCTTTGGTGATCCTAATTTATCAAATAAAATAGTTAATGAGCATATACCCTCAAATCATTGTGTATGGTCAAGAAATATATTAGAGCTAGGATTAAGAGGTCTATCACACGATATCAAAGGTATTATTACAACTCATGGGTGTGATTGCACTAATCGACAATTTGATATCTGGTTGACTTATATTGATATTGGTTTTAAATTCTTTCTAAATTCTCCCTTAAAAACTGATAAAATCGCCTTAAGATTTTTTATTAATGATATGAGTGAATTAATTCAACAATTAGAAGACTATTTTAAAGTTAGTATTTCTGATGAGAAAATAAAAAATAAAATCATTTTAATGAATAAAATTAGGTTATTGTTAAAAAAAATATCACAGTATCGCAAAAAAATGATATTGAAAGGTTCCGATTTCCATACTCTTGTGAAATTAGTACAAACAATTGAAAAAAATAAAGCAATTAAAATACTTGAACAAAAGTTAATGAAGTTGGAAATCCAAGAACCTATAGAAAATTCTAATTTGAAAAAAATTCTATTAACTGGGTCTGTTATTGATGATTCAGAATTTATTAGATTTTTAGAAAAATTTAATTTTCAAATAGTAATAGATGATTTATGTGTAGGAACTCGTTATTTCTGGATAACAGTTAACGAAAAAGGAAATCCTCTTGAAGCACTTGCTAATTATCATTTGCAAAAACCTATATATTCTACTAAGGTACCATCTCATAACAGGTATTATTTTATTGAAAATTTAGCGAAGAAATATAAGGTTGATGGAGTAATTAATGTAGCTCAGAAGTTTTGTGAGTCCATACTATATGATCATCCATTTATGAAGAAAAATTTTAAAGAATTAGGTATTCCTTATCTCTTTATCGAGAAAGAATATAATAGAGAGTCATATCAGCAATTAGTAACTAGATTTGCAGCATTTTCTGAACTTCTATAAGAGGTATGATATAATATGGAAATAAAAAATAATACAAAAATTTTAAATGCGACAATTGGATTAAAAACCATAATGGGGCGACATTTTCTCGCAATTGAACAAGCTTTTCGAGATAACAAACCTACTGCTTGGGCCACTTCAGGTACTCCTATTGAACTTTTGTATGCAATGAATGTACAACCAATCCTACCTGAAAATTCTGCTACTATGGCAGCAGCTCAAAAGCTTTCTAAAAATTATATTGAATTAGCTGAAGAAAAAGGTTTTTCATATGATTTATGCTCATATTTTAAAACTAATTTTGGAGCAGTTCAATGTAATGCTGATATGAGCAAAGGAGGTACAAGAAAACCAACATTTCTGCTTTCAAGTGATGTAATATGTGACACCCATGTTAATTGGTTTCAAACCCAAGCTGAAAGAATGAATGTCCCCCATTATACTATCGATGTTCCTCATATTGTTGGTAATACTAACCAACGTCAGTATAATTATTATAAAAAATATGTGGAAGAGCAACTATGGGATCTTATTGCTTTCATAGAAGAGCAAACAGGTATTGAGTTCAACATGGAAAGAGCAAAAGAAATTGCAAAAAACTCATTTGATTTAGGAATGTTATGGCAAGATATTTTTAATCTCAGAAAAAATATACCTTGTCCAATATCAACAAGAGATACTTTTGGAGGCCTTTTTCCTTTATTTACTATGCCTGGACTAAAAGCACCTATCCGTTTATATAATCGTATGTATAAAGAAGCTAATGAAAGAGTGGAAAAAGGTATTGGAGCATTGGAAAATGAAATATATAGACTTATGTTTGAAGGTATTCCCTTCTGGTTTTCACTTCGGTTTTTTAGTTTATTAGAAAAACATAGTGCAATGATAGTTTATGAAACATATACTTATTCTTTTAGTAAATATATGAATCCTCGAGTAACTAAAGAGAAGGTATTAAATGAACCAATTAAGGCAATGTCGGAACTTATGTTAAGTTTTTGGTATATTTATGATTTAGAAACACGAATTAAGAAATATATTGAGACTATTGATGAATGGAAAATTGATGGAGTTATTATGCATAATAATTATTCATGTAGACCAAATTCTTGTGGATTGTATGATTTAAAGAGAATTTTACAAGAAAATTATGATATTCCTTGTTTGATAATAGATGGAGATATGAATGATCCAAGAAAATTCAATGAAATTCAAATAACAAATCAAATCGAAAGTTTTATTGAAGTACTAGAAAATAGAAAAAGAAAATAAATTAAACATTTTTTTAATGGGAGAGCTAATTGGAAAAATATTGTACAATTCTAATTTCAGAATTCCTACTCTTTTTTTACATTTATTTACGTTTTAACGTTTGTATGATATTAATATCAATTAGAATTAAATATTAAAATAATGAAGCAAACTTTTCCTCTGCTGAATTAGCTTTATCAAGAATTCTATCAATAATTTTCTTAAATTCTTTAAAATGTGAAACCTCTGAATAATCATCTCCATCATATTTGAATTTAAATTCTTTTATAATGTCTTCTAAAGCTCTTGTAATAATTTTTCGAGATTTAATATCTTTTTTTTTCTCTTTATCAGATATAAGATATGCAAAAATATCTAATTCAGTAGCCCTATTTGACCTGATTTTATTTTTCCTAAATAATATACTATATTTATTACTCTCAAAATATTCCATTGGAGAAATAAGTGTTTCAGCAAAGTCTAAAAGACTTGATAATAAAGCACTTTTACATATGACATCTTTACTATCATCTATATTATTATTCACATTTTCTTCATAATTCCTATAAATTATTGGAATTCCTCCAATTATAATCCCTACTTCTTGAATATTCATTTTGATAATATCACTTGGTAATTTAAAAATTAATAAAATTGGTCTATTACTACACCTTATTTTTAATATTTATTCTTTTTGAATGTATCGATTTTATTGTTTAATAACACGTATGATTTTTATTTAGACTTAATAAAATGTGGAGTTGGGATCCAGGCATTAATAAATTTGTTATTAATTTGCTATTTTAATGGTAGAATTTGGAGTTAGAATAAGATATTGATCACCTATTCTTCCCAACGACCCTCCTATTTCTCGTAAAAAAATTTTTAATTCATCAATACTCTTTTTAAGGTCTAAGATATTTGTAGTCTTATTTTGCAAAATCTTTTTAGCATCAATGATAAGTATTTTTCTTCCCATAAGTTCCTTTTTTATATCATCTATTTGGGTTATTGAAAAAAAATCATAAATTTTAATTAAAAAATTCTGAAAAATAGAATTCCCATCTTTTGAGAAACCTAATGTATCTTTAGCAGATCCAAGAAGTATATCATTATCTTTTCTATTTAATAATCTTACCATATTTTTCACATAAAACCTTAAATCTAGAGAAAATCATTACATAATTAAAATTAATAATTATTTTAATAAATAAGAATATTATATCTGCATATTATGTTTTAATATCAGAAATATAATATTATTTTATATATTATCAATTACAGATAATACTGAAAAGATATTTTTACTTAATTTCAACAAATTAAGTTCAATTAAATTAACTTATTTCTTAAATGAATTTATCCCCGAATTTTCTTATTATCAGTCTCTCATTAAATAATGATATAAACGATTTTTCATATTATTTAATCAAATTATTTATTAAGTTCTAAAATATAAAATTTTAAAAAGACTTATATAAAAAGGTGTAAACTATTATGTTATATACCCATATTATATTTCTATTTATATTGAAAAAAAATAAAATATGATTTGATATATATGTTATTTGATCTCATAATTGATTCCCGATTGATAGGTATTTTTATAGGAAATCCAATTTTTATAATAATAACTGTCTATATTCTATTTGCTAAGATTCTCTCAAGAAGTAAAACCTATATAAGTAAAATATTAGGGCTTTTTTATGCATCTGCGAGTGTATCTGTATTTTTAAACATTTTTTATGGTCTTATAGGATTATTCAATGAAACTGGAAATCTTGACTTCATTCTTAAAATTTTGTATTATATTACAATAACATTGATGTTTGGTTCAGGTATATATCTAACGGTCGGAACACTTCTTTTATATGAAAAGTTTAGTGGCAAAGAAAGAGATTCAAAAATATTAGAAATCATCTTGATAGCTATTTTTTATATCATAACCATCCCATCCTATTTTATTTTTGATGGTGTAGAAATTGGCGCTTCTACAGATAATAGACCTATTTGGGATACTCAATTTGCGATTTATTATTATTTGATAGTATCATTTTTAATAATAATTCCTGTTTACTTTTATATTTTAAAAATACGATGGTTTTTAAAAACAAATGATATTCGTCTAATGAAAAAATGGGACTTTTTTATTATTGGATGGTCAGGAATAGTAATTGCTATTACTATGAATTTTCTTACATACACTTTTTCCGAATTTGGGATGGTTTTTTCTTTAATTAATGTAGTAGGTTTAATAATTGGTACAATTTTGATTGGATATTCATACAGTGAGTGTAAAAAATAATAAAATCTCTTTCTTAACTTTTTTATTCATAATTTAAAATTACAGACATAGCTAAATAAAGAACTATCAAAAAAAACATATTTTTAATATTTTTTGATCCAAAAATTGAAATAATAAATTCTAATATTATTTTTTTATAATAATCTTCCAAATTTATTAAAATAATAATTTTAGTTATGTCTAATAGAAAATAAAAATTTTTAAAATTGAAGGACTTATTTATTTATTTTTAACATTAATTTTACTAAAATACATAACTTCAATTTTTTTCCTTTTTGTCTTAAGAAAAAAACGCAAAACTCTTCAAATCGAAATATTTTTATATTTGAATTTTCGTTTGATCATTATAGGTATTAAAAAAAAGGTGTAATACTATAAAAAGGTATAAAATATATTTAACAGGTATTCTAATTACGTTTATATTCATTAATGCATCAATTTTATCTGCTACAGCATGTCATAATAACGATGATTATGAATTTGGAGTTTCTTGGTGGGAAGAAAGTGGTTCACAACAATATTTAAGAGTTATAGCAACTGATCATTACCAATTAGGATTAGAAATGGGTCAACAACTAATACAACAAATTACTTATTTTCATGGTCTCTTACTGACTGTAGCTGAGATGAATGGTATTAGTATTGAAGAAGCAACATATCTCATGACTATTTATGATCTTTCGATTCCTGAAGAATATAAATCTTTCATTCAAGGGATTTCAGATGCAACAGGACTTACTTATTATGAAGTAATGTTTCAAGTTACATGGCTAGATCTCTATTATGGAATACTTATTCCAATGATGATTCAAGAAGCATCAGCACAAGCAACAGCTCAAATGGCAGCATGTTCAGCTTTAGGTTCTGATAAAACAATTGGTCAAAACTTCGATGTATGGGGCGCTATGGGGCCTACTATTGCTTATGTAAAATACACTATATTAGGTCGACATCCAACTACAGTGTTTAGCCTTTGGACTGGAGCTTTTTGCCAACCTGTTGGAAAAAATCATAGAGATCTTATGATGGTTGTAAATCTTCTTCAGATTGTACTTCCTGGTGATTTTGGTACACCTACATCAATAAAGACAATGATGGCATTTGAAACAGCCCGAACATCAGAACAATGTTTAGATATAATGCTTTCAAGTTTTCCAGCAGCATATAATTATATTATTACTGATAGAAGAAATAATGGATTTGCTGTACAAACAATACCAATAAATCCATATTTACCTGAAAATATAGATATTCAAGAAATTGATACATTTGCAGTGAGAACAAATACATATCTACGACCTGATTTCTTTGCTTTCTTAATAGATCCAACTTACTCTGCAGCACGTCAAGTAAAAGCCGAAGAACTAACAGATGCTGAATATAATGATAATAGAAAACTTTCTACAAGTGAAATCATTGACATTTTACAATATAATGATGGTACTGATGCGTCATTAAATCGACCTTTTATTGGATTATTTGAGCCAACAACATCAGCATTTATTTCTATGAATAAACATTACATTAAATTTGGAATTGGAGTAGCTAGTGATGATTATGGTGTTATGTGTATGTAATTTTTAATTCCTTTTTTTTTTTTTTTTAAAAACATTTTTATAAAATCACGACGAATTAATTAATAATATTAGGAAATAACTCATTTTACGTAAAAAATAAAAAAAACAAAGATTTTATATTTGTGTTCTAAAGTGAAAAGTAAAAAAAAAAAAGATCTTTTTAAATTTTTAATTATTCATGAAGTAGGTATTTTAATAAGAGGAGTTCCGCTTGTAACTAAGAAATTTTATGAAAATCATGAAGAAGATCTTAAATTTATACTTCGAAGTGGTGTATTTACGGGACTATTACATTGTATTGAAGAAGCAATGTCTCCCATAGAATATATAGAAGGAAATAAATATTTATTTGTTTTTTATAGAAGTTTTATTAATTCTAGTGATACTGGATTAAATGAACCTATAATAGCATATTCTGTTATAGATAAAACTGGAATTACTAAGATTGAGAAAATTTTAGAAAAAAAAATAAAACCCTTACTTAAAATTCTTTTAAATCAATTTATTGAAGAAAATTCAGGAAAAGATTTTTGTGAAATTACACAATTTAGTTATTATACAGAAATAATAGAAGAGATATTTAGTTCTGATTATACTCTATTATAAAATAAATTAATTAAAAATAGAAAAAAAAATCCTTGCAAACTAAAGTTTGCTTCTAATCACAATACTT
>CAZGJX010000130.1:0-9898 GCA_964525635.1 uncultured archaeon | reverse complement strand
ACGTTAATGATTTCTCAGATAATATCAAATACATATCAAGTAATAAAACTGATAAAACTTCTATCCAACACCTAAAAACAGAGAGGGGGAATATATCATATGAAGATTAACACTCTCATTTATTATGAGCCAGAGTTAAGAGGGATGAGAATAGGCATCTCCTATATAAAACTGTCTCACTCCTATATCGGATTTTATATAGGGTATTCAGGCGGGGCTGTCTATTCTGATAATTTTTTTAAGATTGATGTAATAATCGCAGAAGAATCACTACTACAAAGTGATGATATTGAGGAATGTGAAGATGAGATTCAAGATAAGCTCCAAGAGTGTATGGATTCAATTTGGGATAAGTGCGTTGATAATGATTCCTTTATTCCTTATATCAAGAAAAAGATTCTTAAAACCTTTAAGCGTTATAAAGATGATTATGGTGAGAGTGTCTTGATTTACGAGACAGAGGGATTTGATTTCGAACTGCTAAAATTCCTTTCAAACCGTTGGAGTCTTCTTACCTTTTATAAATAATTAATTTAAAATTAATAAAATCGAGAGGGTAAAATTTGAAATATCTAATATTGAATCAAGACTTATGTGAAGAGGACTCCCTAAGAGAGTTAGAATCAAACTCAGTTCAGCTAATCCTCACATCGCCCCCCTATTTTAATGTTAGGAATTACACAAAGCACTCACGATCAAAAAGAAAAATGCTTCAAGATGCTAAGATATATGAAGATCTCAACACCCAAGAAAAAACCATTGTAGAATATGAACTGTATCTTAGGGAAATGAAGGAGATTTTCTTTCGATTGAAGCGGTTATTAAAACCTACAGGATATATCATCATCATTATCTCAGATATAACTTCAAACAAAATTCATTTTCCCCTCTCCTTTCATTTCTTTAATCTCCTTTCAGAGATCTACATCTAGCAAGAAACGATTATTTGGGACAAGACGATAGAGTTTAATGATAAGAAGCACCGAGTTCAGAAATACCTTTATCAACCCTTTAGCTTTTACTATAAACCCAATTGGAGTCATGAATTCATTTTAATTTTCTCAAAGACTAAAGAATTACCACGATCAGATTATATTAAAGATTCTAAGTTTAACAAAACAGAGTTTATCTACAATTATTCACGATCTATTTGGCATATTACCCCAATCCCCCCAGATTTACAAGATATCCATCCCGCACGATTTCCTTTTGAAATTCCACACCATCTCATTAAATACTATACCAATAAAGGAGATGTGGTGTTTGACTGTATGGCGGGATTTGGCACTACCCTCATTGAAGCCTTAAGGCTTGAGAGAATAGCGGTTGGAAATGATAAGGAGAAAAAATACTGTGATCTCATGGAGAAAAATATTCAGTTATTTAATAAAAATTATGATTACTTTTATAATCAAGTTAAATTATATCGAATGAAAATGCTAATTAAAGCTTTAAAGAAAAGAGACATTTCAAAAAAAAGTATAATGAATTTTTTATTTCAGAGAAATTATCCTTTACTGTTGATAAATAAAGCTATCAATCGTTTCTATTAATCATGTCACCTATTATATACTCAATTTACTCTTTATTTTTATTCTTATCTGTTTTCTTTTGAGTCTTTCTTTTTAACTCTGATTTTCTTACATATCTATCGTAGAGAAATGTTATACTATAAAAGATAAAGTAGGATATAATGGTTAAAACAGTCAATATAATATTTCCAAGAGCAAGAACATTAATAAGAAAATGGGAAAGCACACACGCAGAAAGATCTCTATAAAGTATAAAAAAAACCCCCATAACTAATCCAATTACAGCTAATCCTTGCATTTTTACTGGATCATCATAATATCCCGCATGAATTCTGATAAATAAAATCGTAGATATAATAACTCCCATGATAGATATTAAAGAAAATTCATGTCCTCTTAGTTTAAATCTAAAATGACTGCTTTTATATGACCATGATATGAAACACGCAAGTAAAAAACCCCGAAAAAAAAACTCCTCTCCAAATGGTGCAAATAAACTCGAAATTTCCTCATCAGAAAAATCCCCACTCTGAAATAATTCAAATTCTAACTCAGGATTAACAGCTATATTTATGAGAATGACTACAAAAAAGATAAGGATATAACAGATCAATATTAGTAAGCAAATATATAATGTATGCCACGTACTCCTCTTAAATCTCTCCTGTATTATAATAGGTGAGGTTTCTATCTTTAAATCATTTCTTTTATCATCATCGATAAATACCTTCTTTCTGGAGAAAATTAAATCGGTAAAGAATAATCCTATGAAAGCGAACATGAATCTAAACACATTTTCAATAGCATCTCCCCGTATAAAATAGTCGAGAGAATATATGTTGGGAAAGATATCCCAAAAGTAATAGACAAGTGAAATAATTCCACAGATAAATAAAGGTAGAGTAAACACACTCTGGTTTTGTCTTTTAATTACACTCATGTTTTAATCAATACTTTTTTGATTATAGTTTAGTTTTTTTTAGTATTTATAATATTGATTAAAATTTGTCTTTATATTTAAAGGAAAATACCTAAGAAATGTAAAAAAAGAATTAGATATTAAAATTATGTCTAACGAGTATGAGCTTTTAATTTAACTGATAAATCCCTTGCTCGCTTGGAATACCATACCAATAATTCACCAGCATCTTCAGGTTTAAAGTATTCACCACCACATAATGAAGCGGCTCTTGACATTAATTCATCATCAGGATTACCAAGTCCTACAATATAAACTATTACATTGGTCATTGTCGAGAACTGTTGAATCGCAGTGAAGAATGCATCCCCGTCTGTAGGGACTCCATCTGTTAACATAACAATCATAGTGGGTTGATTTGCATTAATTTTATTAAATTCATTCATAATTGTCATTGCTTTTACCATAGCGTCACCCATTGCTGTAGATTGACCATATGCATTGCCGATACGGTCTACTATCATCCTTGCAGACTCTTCAAGTATTCCTTTCTTCCCACTAGCTGAATCCATATAATAACTATTACCAAAAGGTAGTATTTGTGCCTCATCAGCGAACCGGATAACAGCTACTTTTTCACCAAATCCTCTTCCCACTTTTTCACTTAAAAAGAGTACAGCGGCAAATGCTGCTGAAATACGTCTAGGTATATTAATACCATCCTTAAAATTCTTTAAAAATTCTTGAATTTCCCTGGATTCCATAGCTGCTTTTATTCCTTCTATGGCCGGTGCGATATTTGTAACATAGACATCTCTGGCCATCATAGAACGACTAATATCAATAATTAATATAGCATTAAAAGGTATTAATCCCATTGGACTTAATGTTAAAGTGGTATTTTCTGTGATGCTTGCTAAGATATCTCCAGATAAATCAGGTACACAATCTAAAATAGAACAAGCTAAATTTACAACATTCCATCTCAATTTTATACCTTTAAAGATAATATAATTTGAAAGCCATTGTTTAAGTTGAACTATATTTTGACGAGCAATTGATATCAATTCCCACATATTTTCCCCTGCAATTGGAGAAATACCTAATGATATATTCTGAAGTGGTATAATTTGCCTATGATTTTTAGAAACCTTAACTTCATAACTTCCAATACCAGAAGCTTCAAGAATTTCACTGTCGATAACTATTGAATTGTCTGGAGCACTTTCAGAGATTTGTACTTTTCCTGCTCCTATAGCACCTGTAAGTTCATCTTCAAACTGTAAAATATCATTATTTTGGAGTGTAAGTGTATGTTGAATTCTTGGACTTACCATACAATAACCTTGGAGATCTCCTCGAGAATCAACTTGTAACATAATTTGTTCAGCTTTGCTAATCGGAGGTTCTGTTGAATAAATCACAATTTTATCTGATTGAATGTGAGTATCTTCCTTAGTATCTCTACTCATACGGATTTCATCATCATTTATAGAGGATTCATCTACTCTAGCAGATCCTGTTGCTCTTGTTAGCGGATCTTCCCAAGCAATTAACATTCCTTGACCTAGACCAAGTTTCTTTAAAGTATTTGAACTTATTTGAACTCTACCACCAATTATATGAGTAGATACAACTGGTCTAACTGCAATCCCATTTTTTTGCTTCTTTAAATGATCAGCACTTGTCCTATTTGGATAGGTTTCAACAGAACCAGCTGGTTGTTGAGGTCCAGGTGCAGATTGATATGGTGCTTGATAAGGTCTTGGTGGAGTTGGGGAAGGTGCCTGATAAGGTCTTGGTGGAGTTGGGGAAGGTGCTTGAGCAGGCATAGGGGAAGTAGGGTATGATCGAACAGGTTGAGGATACGGTTGAGGTATTTGTGGTTGAGGTATTTGTGGTTGTTGAAATTGCTGAGGTTGTTGTGCTTGTTGAGTTATTTTTCTTACAATAAGTTCTACACCACTATATTCTAAATTTCTTATTATATCCCCTGAAAATTTACCAGCAAAATCTAATACTTGATCTGAAATTTCAACTATAGTATATACATTCTTATAATTATCAGGATTAAACACTTCTACTTGTTCACCATTAGAAACCCCTAAAATTTGAGCGTTTCCAGGAGAGATTATTACTTTATTAGTAATATCATTTTTTTGATCAACAAATATCTTTATTTCTGGTGACATTTTTAAAATTAAAAATTAGTTAATTGAATAATATAATTTAATTGTTTTTGGTGCTATTAATAAATTTGCATAAACACCTATGTTTTTTATTATATAAGAATAATATCTGATATTAGTTTTTTGGATATCTCTTTTTAATCTCTCCAGCATAATATCTAAAGACAGAAACAACCTTACCTAAATCCTCTATTTTTCTTGAGGCACCCATTAAAAAGAATTTTCCGGCATCTGAAAGAATTATAAAGGCGTCTTTTCCTCGAAGGATTACTTCTAACATATTATGAAACCCTAGTGTTGATATAGCATCATTTCCCGCTTGAACTGCGACAGCACTTAAACTAGAAAACAGATCAGGATCAACTTCATAACCAGGTATAGAGGAAAAAGCTAATCTTAATCCTTCACGAGTTATTAAAGCTAATGCTTCTAATTCTGAATGTTCAGTGATATTACCTAAGAATTTAGATAATCCTTGAGCTTCTTCTGGTGTTAAATCAGACATTATTAAAACTTTATATATATGTAAAATAATATTTGAAAGATTATATTAATATTAAAGTGTTGGAATTTAAAAATATAGTTGGTTTTTATTAAAATTGAACTTCAATAAAGAAAGTTTTAATATTTGAAAACTTCTTTTATTTACTTTCTAATTGCTTTTTGATTTGGTCTTGGAGTATATTTTTTTTCTTCGTAGGTTGCCTTGATTTTGGAACACCTTCTATCTGTTTTAAAAATTCAATTGCTACTATTTTTCCATTTTCAGATAAAATTCTAGGAGAATAATCCTCAGCAAAAAAAACTCCTTCTGGAATAGTCCCCACCTTTTCTATGACTTTTTCACTCTGTTTTTTACCTAAAAATGATTGTACTTTTTCTACCACAGAATAAGCATAATTACCAATAATTATTAATTCTCTTTCAAAACCATCTGGGATCTTAATTTCCTCTAGTTTTTGCATTATTTGCTCAAAATTAATTTGTGATTGATCAGCAGTAAATGCTGCCATTGATTCAGCCCCAGTATATAATGGTCCAGTATTTCCACTTCTCCCTGCACTACCAGCAATATTCATTCCTGCTGCCGGCCTAGGTGGATCAAAAATTGGTTTATCTCTTAGGGGATGACCCCCTCCTCCTCCACCTCCGCCTAAATCCTCTGCTTTTATTTCCTTTGCTATACCATCTGTTGTTTGTCCGCCTATAAGATTAATAAATTCAGGTTCTTCATCTCCTTGATCTTGTGGAACAACAGCATAATGCATTCCAACTTGACCTCTAAAATCTTGGCTTCTTTTTGCACCTATGAATTTTTTCCGGACACTACTTTGTAATCCTTTCCATAAATATACTTTTCTAACATCATCAGCTATAATAACATAACATTCATCATCCTTAAGAACATCTTTAACTTGTCCATCTGACTGAACTTCAGTGGTAGTTCCGTCATTGTTGATTCTGAAGACCTGCATTTAAGATCACTTTTCTTTTTCCTTATTTTATTCTTTTATTTTAATATAATAATATATAAGCTATAATAATATAAAATTTAATGTTACAAATTTAATATAGAAAGTACATAAAAAATTTTGCATAAAAATAATCATTTATACTTTTATAACGGAAAAAATTATATTTTAAAATTTAATATCCTCCCTTATTATGATTATTTATTTGAAATTTTTAGCTAAATAAAAAAAAAAAAAAACGAATTGAAGAAAAGTGGTAGATGAAATAAGTGAAATATCAGAATTTAATGTTATGAGAGATGGTTTTAATTACAAATTCTATATAAATGGAGAATGGAAAGTATCATCTTCAGGTATAATAATTCCAATCAAAAATCCTTATAATAATGAATTAGTCGGAAATATTCAAGGTTGTACAAAAGAAGAAGTAGACCAAGCAGTTAAATATGCAAAAGAGAATATTGAATGTTGGGAAACAACACCAATTAGGGAGCGAGCGGACATTTTAAAAAAGGCAGCTGTTTTAATAAATAGATGGAAGGATTACTTAGGATTTTTATTAATGAAAGAAAATGGAAAACCATTAAAGAGTGCTATTTCAGAGATTAATAGAACTGCATTAATTTTTAATGCAACTGCAGAAGCAAAATCAGAATTAGTAGGACAATCGATGACAGGAGATATTATGGAAGGCTCAAGTCGAGAGAAGATATCTTTAACCTATAGAGTACCTCTTGGCGTAATTCTTTGTATAGGCCCATTTAATTATCCATTCAATTTAACAGGATCAAAAATTGCACCTGCATTATTAGCAGGAAACTCAGTGGTAATGAAACCCCCTACTGAAGGTTCAATAACAGCCTCCCATTTTGGAGTAATATTAGAAAAGGCAGGTGTTCCTTCAGGTGTATTTAATATTATCACAGGACGAGGTTCTGAAATTGGAGATTATTTAATAGGTCATCAAGATATTAACATGATTAATTTTACAGGTTCTTCAAACACGGGAAAACATATAGCGAAAATCGCAGGAATGAAACCTTTACTATTTGAATTAGGAGGAAAAGATGCTGCAATTGTATTAAATGATGCAGATATAGAAAATACTGTTAATGCAATCGTTGCTGGGGCTTTTTCATATAATGGTCAAAGATGTACAGCAGTTAAGAGGGTGTTGCCTATGCCTGAAATCGCAGATGTGTTAATAGAGAGGGTAGTGGAGGAAACTCAAAAATTAACTATCGGAAATCCCGCAGAAAATAAAGATATTGGTCCTATAATAAGTTCAAAACAATGTGACTATATTCAGGAATTAATTAATGATGCTATTGATAAAGGAGCAGAATTAAAATATGGAAATAAAAGAGAAGGAAATATATTATGGCCAACCATACTTGATAAAGTAACAGAGGAAATGAGAATAGCTTGGGAAGAACAATTCGGACCAGTTATACCTTTTATTAGAATAAACACTATTGAAGAAGCTATAAGAATATCAAATAAATCAGAATACGGTCTTCAAGGAATGATTTTTACAAATAATATTGATTTAGCTCTGAATATAGCACAGGAACTAGATGTTGGAACAATTCAGATAAACGGAAAAAGTTCTCGTGGACCAGATCATTTTCCATTCATTGGAACAAAAGCTTCTGGTATGGGAACTCAAGGAATAAATTATGCTATAAAAAATATGAGTCGTCCAAAAGTAGTTGTTATGAATCTCTCTGAAAAAGGAAAACTAATAAGAGAATGTGATATACGGGAATAATAAAAATATGTTAAAATAGAGAGTTAATTGAGTTATTAACATTAGCAATCATATCCATAGCTGTAAATTTTGGACCTAAATTCTCCTTACAGAATTCTCCGATATAACCATTTAAAAAAGCAGCTGAACAAGCAGATTTAAATGGAGAATTTTCAGTAGCCAAAAAAGAAGCACATAATCCAGCTAGCACATCACCTGTTCCTCCAATAGTCATCTCAGGACAGCCAGTTATATTAATTTTTAAATCTTTACCATTACTTATATAATCATAAGGTCCTTTGAGTAGAAGATTTAAATCCAACTTCTTGGCTAAATTTAAGACATCATTACTTCTTTTTGAAATATTATTGGTTGATGCAATAGTCATACCTGTCATCACTTTTAATTCATTTTCATGAGGTGTGAGAATACAACTCTGACCTTTTAATAAATCATGATGATTCTTAATCAGTTTTAAAGCATCTGCATCTAAAACAAACTTTTTCTTATCATTCTTGAATTTATTTAGTAAATTTACCAGTAATTCTTCAGTTTCCTCTTGTTCTCCTAATCCAGGTCCAATTAAAATAGAATTTGCCCAATCAACTAACCATGCTATCTCATCGTATGCATCCATATTGAGCCAATCCCCTGGATTAGATCTCACAATCATATTGGGAGAGTAAGTTCTTAAAACATCTGCAACTACCTGAGGTGCATAGGTAATTACTAAATCAATACCAAAATTAATTCCAGTTAATGAAGAATATGCTGGAGCACCAGAATAATTCTTAGAGCCCCCTATTACAAGTATTCTTCCAAATTGGCCTTTATGAGAATTAATTTTTCTTTTTTTTAAAGTAGGTAATAAATCTCCCTTTCCTATGATAGTAGATGCTTCTTCTGGTATTCCTATAGATTTTATCACTATCTTATCTATATGATCATTTTTAATATCCATCCCTTTTTTATTTCTATGAAAAGTTATTACCAAATTTGCCTTAACAGATTTATCTTCTATATTTCCTGTATCCGGATCTAATCCAGAAGGAACATCTACTGAAATAACAGGAATATTAGTATGAAATTTTATATTATTGATTATATCTATAGCTGTGGATATAGGTTCTCGAATCTTTCCTCTTATTCCCGTTCCTAATAGGGCATCAATAATAATATTGAACTGAAATTCATTATCTTTAAAATTGCTTAGGAAATTAACTATTTCTGTAGAATCATTAATTATATTTGTGCTTATTGTAAGATTTAATGACCTCGCAATAATATTCCAATTTAATTTTGCTTCTTCAGTTCTGATTTTTTCTGGAATTCCTAATAATAAAACATTACTTTTTATCCCAAAAGATGATAAATGTCGTGCGATAACAAAACCATCTCCACCATTATTACCTGTACCACATAAAATTAATGCTTTTGAAGTATCATTCAATTTATATCTTTTTATGATTTCCATTGCAAAAGAATAACCTGCACATTCCATCAAATGACTTTTTGGTATTCCTAACCATTCAGTGTTGGTATCTAATATAGATATTTGTGAAGAAGAAATTTTTTCTGAATTTAATCTTTCCATAAGAATTATCTTTAATTCTTTAATAATAAGTTTTTACCAATTTCAAAAATAGGAATTATTAGAAAATTAATTAAAAAATAAATAATCTACGGCTAATTTTACAAGAGAAGGATCATTTATAAAATAGCGGTTTTTTTAAATTTCTTACATTGTCACCACCCAATTCTCAAAGCTGGGTAATTCCTTTACTTTTAAATTGTTCATGAGAAAATCACCTCTAACGGTGCGATCTATTTGAACCTCATCAAGGAGGAAAGGATCATTTCGAACCAATATCCATGCTCGAATACGCTTTTCAACGGACTCAAGGGACTTGGGGCCGCTTAACCTTATTAATGACTTGAGGACGAAATTTATATTCTCGGAAACATTATTTTGTATGCTCTTACGAGCAAATAAGTTAAGTACTTCTGCCAGAGCGGCCCCTACCGAAGCTGGCAGA
>CAZGJX010000129.1:0-9957 GCA_964525635.1 uncultured archaeon | reverse complement strand
TTAGCAATTTCTTTGGTGAAATATCCTATTTAAATAAAATTACGAATCTTAATACAGGTGAAGATCGAACTATTTTATTTAGTCCAGGTATACCCTTCACAACTCCGGAAAATATTACTTGGGACGTCCCTGTCTGGGATTCATATGATCACGTTCCCCTTTATTTTGATTCCCTAACGAAAATAGATTCAGGGGGAAATATAATTACAGAGAATTGTTATCAAGAGCAGGTCGAGATAATCCTTCCCGGGAGATTTAGTCTATATTATGATTTTTACCTTCCCTCTCCAAATCCTCAATACAATGGGGATGTCCATTTTCTCATAGAAGGTGTATTAATAACCCCATCAGATGGAGAAGTATATTATACCAGTGATAAAGATCTAATTAAATGTGGATTTGGGAAGACAAAAGGTAGTTATTTGTTTTATGATAGTACAGGGAACGGATACTATGATACAATATACATTTTAGCTCCGTCAACAGAGACTAATGAAGAGGAGACTCCTATCTACAATGTAATATCTGTAGCATATAATCACGATGGACAGCCAGATTTAGTACCATATGAAAGGACCTCAATTGAATCTGAGAAAATTGATGATATCGAGATTGTATTAGGAAATATGAGCCTCTTTACCTATGCAAGAAGAGAGTATGATTTAAAGGAACTTGCATCATCCAAAAATTTCTTTGCCAATAATTTAAAAGGAACTGATGGGTATAATCTAAGAGACAGTATTTTTGAAATATATAAACTTGTCACACCAAGTCAACAAAATTCAAAATTTTCAGAATTATTTTATGAGGCAAGACATCGATCATATCATGATGCATGGCAAATTTATCGAGATCAATTTTGGCGGGATTTTGCTGAGCAAGTATTTATGGCAACAACCGCAGGATTGGTTGCTATGCCTTTAGCCGAAATTCCATATATTGGAGGCGTGTTAGCAACTGCTGCATATATTACAGTATATACACTGCTTACCATGTATTTTGTAGACCAGAGAAATCAAGAGATGAAAGCAGATAAGAAGGCTTCCACCTATTATCCCGTAGATACAGAACGACATAAACCAATCTCATTAAATGAAAGAGCAGGTAGGGATATGTGGGAGAAAGATTCAATGTGGGCGGGTTTGAACGGTCACAAAGGAGCTTATTATACAACCGCTTATGGAGGGGACCCCGGTAAGGAATATAGAGCACAGATTGTAGTCAGCCCCCCTAATAGCGGTCGGAGTGCTGATACAGGCGCCTTTTTTAATTTTCTCTGGAATAATGGATGGGAACCGGAAGAAGCTGATCCTGACCTAATGGAGAACTTAGATTTTGATAATTTAAATCTTAATTATCTTTTATTAACAAGCGAACTTGCTTCTTACAACGACAGGGAATATTATTCAATGAATTATTTTAATTCAAAATCCGATATTTATAGTGGACGATTAATTTATGAATATAGGCACACTACTATCGGTTATGTTGAACAAGAGATTGCGGAAGTTTCAGATGGAGAATTTAACGCAATTAAACCAATTGTAGTCGATGGAGTTCCCCAATATATATTTATAAATCACAATGATGAATTTAATTCAAGAATACTCCCACATTCAGCTCTTTATGAACCAATTGTTATCGATCCTGAAAGATTCGATGAGGTTATGACAACTAGAACTGTTATGTCTATTGAGGTAAAATGTAATTGGTGTAATGGAATCCCATATAGTTTTGATACTGAAGGAATAAATCCTTATGACTTAGACTCTGTTGAGGCAGAGATATATGGCGCGAAAATACCATTAAATGATGATGAATTTAATTATCCAATTACCCAGCTCGCAGTACGGTTAATAAAGGAGGGGCAAAATAGCAATGATCCAATTATGTTAAAAGAGTGGGTACTTGAAGATGATTCCTATATTATTAATAATGGAAACATCTATTTTAAAGAGAATTTGGAATCTTTATTGTTTGATAATAGAAGAGAGTTTAGAGATATTGTTGGAAGACCACTTCCTTCCGAGAAGATCTACTATCAATTTGATATTGAATTTGAGTTCATTATTGCTGATGATGGTTCCGAGCTCCATACCCAAATGGCACTTTCTCAGGCTACTAATTATTTAGTGCTTGATTACTTCAATCAGTATACATTTGCTCAAACTACAGCCCAGATGATCAGTGAAATTGCATATACCGAGCACTTGACCCTTCTATCAACCGAAGTAGCTACAGCGTTCATAATATTTGGGAGTTATGCAACTGGTTCCTCTCAGACTAGCTGGATTTCTAAGGCTGCCGAGACAGCGGCATCCACAGTAGAGAAGGTCTTGATAGTTGCAGCTTCTATTGCCACCATCATGGTATTAAATGCTATATCTGAAGTCTTTCAAGAGATTATTATAGATGCCTTCATTGAGACACATGTAGAGAGAATAGTCGAGCTTATGGGAGGAGATGAAATGGCTAAAGTCTTCTGGAGTTCAATTGTAACTTCTGCAAGAGAAGGAATAATGGGTGCTATGGGAAAATTAGTGCATTCCATTACAGGTACTAATACTCAAACTAATACTCAAACGGATACTCAGATTTCACATCAGCAAGCCCTTGATTTTAACTATTGGGTTCTTGAACAAGGGAACGGGCGTAACCTCGCAATTGATATCGATTATCAACAAGAAGTCCAGGAAGAAATAGCGAGAAGATTTGGTCAGGAGGGGGATATCTCAATTAATGACTATCTGGATGTAAATTCCTATAAGAAAATATTTGGCTCCTCCCTATTCAAAGGAATAGCTTATACTATGACAAGTATTTTCTTTTCTTCTTCAATTTTAGGGATGTTTGGATTATACGGACTCGGATCGCTTCCGGCAGGTATGTTTAACTCGATAACAGGAAAAATTAATGCTGAAGCTCAAAATGAAAAAATGGAAGAAAAATTACAACAAGAAATTCTAAAAGCTCTGATTAAACACCCGGTCCCTATTGTCGAGGAGTATGGACCATTTATCCGAGCATGGAATGCATTAACCGGATATTCTATTATACCAAAGCCAGACATTCCATTATCATTGAATCCAAATCCTATGTTGTACACATCCCAAGATGTCGATTTTATTGTACAAGATAAACTAAATCAATATGAAACAATTAAAAACCCCCAAATAGTTAGAAATCGTCCCATTACTAATCTATTAAATGTGAAATCCTTTATAGAGCGTATGGAAGCCAAGACAGAAGTTTTTCAAGATAATTTAAAAATTATTAAAATACTCTCCCAAATAAAAAAGACTCAAAAAGATTTAGAGCAAAAAATCCATAAAAATTCTGATACTGTGAGTTTTAAAAAAGAAGAACAAATTTATGAAAATAAAATTGAGAATAAAGATATCAATTTTTATAAATTCAGACAAACAGGGGCAGTTATAACCTCTGATGATGTATATATTGATATTCAGGCAGATTTAACTCCTGCTGAGGCAATTCAAGATCTAAAAAATAAAAAAGAAATTAATTCCATTCTAAATTGGAAATTTCTATTAGATGGCAAGGTAGTTGATATTACCACAGAAAAAACATTTGCCCAACTAATTGAAGATCAAGACCCTTCTACCTTAATTTTAATGGGAGAACAGGCAGCGAGCTCTCCTGAATTAGATCTCATCATTAACCAATATAATGATGTATGGACCCCTCAACAACAGGAAGCGGTAAGAACTGTGTTTGAGAATTGTCATCAATTTATTAAAAGAAATACGGAAAATTTCAAATATTTAATTGATAATGAAAATTTCGGTCCACTTGCTCTTAGACTTGTTGATTTGACAAATTACATTATGAGTGAAGAACATGGTTATCACACAGATGATCTTGTTGTAGCAGAAGCGTTCTTATTAAATAGCTGGACCAAAATTGGAAGGGAAAACGGGCTTACTGAGACTCAAATTCTAGATCTACAAGAAGCTGCTGTTTCAATATTTAAAGATCAAGTGTTAAAACCTTATAATGAAGATAAGGAACTTTCTAAATCGCAAATTGAAAGAGCTTTTCAAATTATATTACTAGAAGAACTTATCAAATTAGATGGCCCCGCTTCAGGACAGCCTCTTCATGCATTAGAAAAAGAAAATGTTGAAATTTTTATTGATACATTAATCTCTTATGTTGAGACTATAAGAACCAATCCTAATATTAATCTTCCTGAGTTATATTCACTATCAGTTTTATCATGTGTATTTCATAGTTCCTCTTTTACAAATAGAGGACAATTAAGAGATAATCAAATTTTCTCTTATCTTCCTTATATTGATACAGGAGTTCAACTCGAAGTTCTTAGCGTTTTATCTCTTTTACCAATACAAATAACGGCTAAAATTTTAGATGGATATCAATGGCAGGAGACAATCCCAATTGAAATTCATAATCAAGAGCAGGTACAAGAGGTTAAAAGGATGTTATATGGTCCATTTGAATTATATTTAACAGATGACTATAGTGCATTTGATATCTTTGGGAGACATTGGTTTAAAAGAAGTGATGGGAAATGGAGTTGTATTGTTGATCCTTCAAAAAATTTTCAGCAAGGAAAGCGGAATTTTGAAACCTCGTTGATTGGAAGAGATAATTTTAGGAATATATATCAGACTATGATTGATATTCTAAAAGATGACCATAAGAACATCGATAATGTTGTTTTTGAAATATGTGATAGTAGTCCAATGTTTAATCAGAATAACTTAGATTTACAAAATGCTCCCAACTTTATAAGAACTGTCTTAGGAGATCTTGTCAAAAGGTCCGAAATTGAAATGAATGGAAGACGTGTCGATAAGAACGGAGAGATAACTCAATGGGATGTCTGCTCTAAATCTGATAATGCAAAAAAAGCTTTATTCGAAGTGATTAACAATAAAATTGCAGCTCAGTTAGATACTACTCAAAATGATGGTGAGGCATTTCTAGGTGCTCTTTATACCTTTAGAGATGATTTTGAAGTCTTAAATACTATCAGAGAAGATGTAGCTCTTTATGGATATAGACTTGAACAGCAAGAAATAAGAGACAAGTTATATGAAATAACTTTTAATTTTCGAAATTACTATGGATGCTCCTATGACGCTCAAAACAATTTAAGATTCGGATTAGTCCTCAGAGCTTCTATAGGCACATATACAGAGACGAATGAATTATTATTTCGACGTGATATCCCTTATGAAATTGAGCAAAATAGTGATATCCTCTCTGACGATTGGGAGATGAGTGTAAATGGAATGTCCCTCAAAGGTACTTGGGCTCTTATGTATAGAATGGAGAATGGTAGACCTATCCATAAATTAATTAAGCTCAATCTTGATTCCCCGGGGAATATTTTAACACCTGATTATAATGAAAATGATCTAAAGGAAGGATGGGTATTTGGAGCCGCTTACATAGATTCTAATGGTAATATTAGGACTCATCCCCAAGCTCTAATTACTCTTAATGGACAAAAAATTTTCAATGGAATTTACTTTGAAAATGAACAAGTTAAATATGATGGCGTATGGAATAATGAAGAGAAATATTGGAACAATCTCTACAGACAAGTTGATGGGCTTAACAAAATATCTGGAGTTCAAGTTCTTAATGTTATGGCTACAAGTTATGGTGCTCAAAATAAAATTATTCTCTCAAAAGCGGTCCTCACTTCAAATTGGTTGAAATATGGGAAAGAGTGGAAATATTCTGGTTATTATTTTACTGATGAGAGTTGGATAACAAGGCAGGAGAGAAGATCGGTAAGCAATTGGTGGACCTTCTATGATTATGAGTTTATCAATGATCCAAATTATTGGCAAATCCTTCAGGAAGCTAAAGAATTTAAAGAAGCGCTATTTCAGATTCATAGAAGACAGATAGATGATTTTAGTAAGACAAAGAATCCTGAAATCTTAGCCATTTCTGAGGATACTTTGAGGAAATTAAATGAATTTCAAAAAGGGGAAGAAATAATTGAGGGAAAAGGATATAAAGAACTTTCTAAAATATTCACAAAATTACTGGGCAATGTGAAATATGATGTTCCAGACTCCCTTGCTTATAAACTTACCAACATTAGGTTTATTGGAGATAATATCAGAATTCAAGAAACCTCTTTTAGAGGGCAGGAATCTAATTGGAATCAAAAGAAATGGCTAAGAACCGTATTATATACCTTTAAGGATTATGTAAATAAAATTCCCTCCACCAAAGATGGAATAGACCAGCTGTTATATGATACATTAATTACCCAAAATGAGCAGGGAAACGATATCTCTGTCTTTAATATGGAGGATCCAAAACTTAGCGATTTTTCTCCCGATTCGCTCTCTGAAAAATTAGTTCAGAAAGAGGGATACGATGATATCGCACTTGCAGAAAAAGTAGTGAGCAAATTGCTTGACCTTGTTGGTAGATATACCCTCTATAAAATGATAACGGGAACTGTTTTTATTCAACACGATTCGGTCCGCTTTGCAAGTTATACAAAGACATCTTCATATAAGGCTCATCAATTAATGTTGTTAGAATTGGCTCATAAAAGACATTATTCGCAAAGCAGACCTGAGCAAATCATGTCATATTGGCTTGACTCTTTATATTCTGCTTATGTTATTAATTTTGATGCTGAAAAAGGTGCCCATAATTTAATAGTCTCCGGAATTCCCATTGAAAATGTCGATCCAATGTACAGAACTCCAAGCCTAAATGAATGTTCTGACTTTTATTCTCAATTATCCCTATCGTTAACTCCTGATTTTATGGAGTGGTATAATATATATGGACATCCATATACAAATATTAAAGGAATTGATACTACAATGGAAGGAATTTCTACTCTCTGGACCATATTAAATGATATATATCTTGAAACGCTTCTCCAAAAATATGATTTGGATAATAATCTGATGTTTCATTGGAGTATTTTAGGTCAAAATAAACTAATCTCCAGACTTATTACTGAAAGTTCTGAAGTTGCCAAGGAATTAAGAAAAGATCTAATGGAATATTTTAATTTAAGAGGAAGTAAAAGTGTTGAATTAAAGATTTATAAGGAGAATGATAATCAAAATCCATTAAAAGATGCTCCTTTAGAATTCTATAAGTTAAAGTTAACCCCAGCACATTGGGAATTATTCGAAGATCATGATGATGTGATTAGTAATTCTCTTTATGTAAATTTTGGACCAGAGTATACTACCAAATCATTAATGATACCAACATCTGATATTTTGAATTTACAAATGGAAAATATTATTGAAATAGGAAAATTCTTAAAGGAATTAGTGTACAGAGCAAAAAAGCTAGGACTTGACTCACTAAGGATTTATGGATATAGGGCATATAAAAATGGTTTCGGATTTGATCCTAGATCACAAACTTATAGACCAGAGAGGTGTTCACCTGATGAATATGATATTTATACTCCAGGAAAATATCCTTTAAACAGTAGATATTTTACACTCGATCTTGAGAATCTCGATCAATTCGATTTTCATTTATTTCTTGGTGCCATGCTTGCAGATAACCAAGTCTTCATTGTCAGAGCAGGTATAGATTCCAACGGAAATCCACTAATGTGGAGAAATGAAATTTTATTTGCCTTTAGCTTTTTAACAAAAGATATATTCCCTGATTCAATCTTAAGCGATAAAACAAATGCTGAAAGACCCAGCTGGGCAGAATTTAATAATGGACTTTTATACCCTCACAATCTTGACGAATATATCATCCTAAATGAATTATGGTCAAAAGTTCAAGAAAATTTTATTAAAAATCAAGTCTTTATATCTTCTCATAAATTTAAGTCACATCTGGATTGGTATAGAGCATGTATTATAGCAGGACTTCCTCCTTCATTAGATAATCTCTAATTTAAAAAAAAAAGGTAATTTTTTCTTTTTATTATTTTTACTCGATTATTTATATCTTGGATATGCCTTACCCTCATGAATATAAAATAAATCTTGATCCTCTAATTTCTCGAGTTTAGTCAATGATTCAGGAAAATTCCTCCTGATTTTTTTTTCATCTACATACAATGTCCTTAAATTTGTGAGATTTCCCATCGAATCAGGTAGGGATGTAAGATTATTGTTTGATAGACTAAGATATCCAAGTGAATTTAGATCTCCAATAGAAGATGGAACCTCTTTAAGTAAATTACTGCTTAAATCAAGATGCTTTAGACTTTCCAATTTTCCAATTTCAGGTGGAATCTTTTTCAAATTACAGTTATTTATTAGCAATGTTTTTAGATATTTTAGATTACCTATAGATTTTGGAAGCTCATCTATTTCTAAATCATTTAGTTTTAGAGCATCTATATGAATTCCATTTATACTGAAAGAGAAATCATAGATCATTTCGAAATCAACTGAATAACCCATTTCAAAATTAAAAATAGGTTCTCTATTTAATTTCTTTTTCAGTTCTTTTAGCGGTTTTACTTCTTTTTCTGGAAATAGATTCCAAAATTCTTCTCGTGTAAGATAATCTAAATAACCTTGAATAGCAAGAAATTTATTGGCTGTTGGATACCCCTCTGAGAATCTTTTCGCAAGTTCGTCCTTAAATATACGCATCGCTAATGGGTCCCCTACATCCGCTAACTTCTTCAATAAAGGTATCGCCAAATTTGAATGGAGCAGACGTGAATCATAATTATATTCCACCCACGCTTGGATATTGGAGCAATGGCCCCAGAACTCCTCTTCTAACGTCAAGTTATGCTGTTTTTTCAACTCCTTTACCTCCTTCTTAAATTTATAATCTTCCAGTAAAGAACGTTCGTAAATTTCAGCAGCGCCATCTATGGAATTAATCTCATCATATTCCTCTATTTTATCGACAGGGATATGGATGATAAGCTTTTTACACTGAATAAAATGCTCCCCATCTATATAGATATTTGTCCCTGCAGGATCAGGAGCCTCCAGCTTAAGCGTAATATGTTCGTTTATCTTAAATTCTGCAAATAACAAGTTAGATTGAGAACCTTATATTTTTTTATTCGTTTCTTTAAAATTATAAAAGAATTTCACAGTTTTAAATTTAATCGCCCCCACGATTTAATAAATTCATGATAAATAGTGAATTTTTGAATTCAATATCAGTCTTTCTCTTGGTTCTTTTGGTCTCCCTCTTTTTATATTCCTTTTAGATCTTTGCTATTGTTACTCCTTAATTAGTAACTTACTAAATTAATTAAATTATATATCTTAACTAATTAAAAATAAAGAATCTTATTGCATTATCACCATAATATAACAACCTTATTCTTAAAAATTATGCATATGTTCTTAATAGTTCTTAATAGTTCTTATTAAAATTAAAGAGAAATAGATGAATAATCAAGAGAATATAATTGAAAATAAGTGAATCTTTTTTAGGTGTATATGATAAAAATGATTTTAAACATTTATAAGAACAATAGAATGTTGAATAGAGTGTCTTAAAACTAGATCTAAATATGAATTAATAATAAAAGGATAAAGATTTAGAAATTATAAATATTACATTAATTCTATTTCTACTAAAACACTCTCTGGTATTTGAATCTTCATAATAAGATGCATACTGCGTTCATTTGCTATAATTTCAAAAAGACGTTTATGAATTCTCATTTCAAATTTAGCAAATGTTGCAGTTCCCTGTCCAGAAGGTGCTTTTAAAACAGGTACTTTTAATCTTTTAGTAGGTAAAGGGATAGGTCCATATTTTTTAATACCTTGTGTTTTACATACAGTTTCTATCTGTTCACATACGGACAATAACGAATCTAAAGAAATAGATGATAACCGTATTCTAGCTTTTTGCACGTTAGTATTCCACCAATGTATTTTTTAAAATTTTCGGTTTATTACATTCAATCTATTAAATAATAGTAATATTGATAATTATTAGTCTTAAATAAATTTTTTTATAATT
>CAZGJX010000128.1:0-10048 GCA_964525635.1 uncultured archaeon | reverse complement strand
AATTCATCAAAGCTAACATTTTAACTAAAATTGAATTGAAAGAAGGATGTATAGAAAAAAGATAACCAATGGGGCTATAATAAATATCATCGTTGATATAAAAGCCTGCTACTATGATAAATATAATTATAGGAAGAATAAATGAAACTAATGGAAGAATCAAATATCTTAATGAAGACTGTGGTGGATATAATTTTGATTGATTTTTTATTATATATTGATCAGAAAAGTTAATTTTTTCCTTTATACTATTTTGAGTTATCTGTGAATTAGTTCTTGTTTGATTTTGAAAATTAATATGATTGATTTGAATTTCACTTCCACAATCACTACAATATGATTGATTAGGATTTCTTATTTCTTTACCACAATAGGAGCAATACATTTTTTATTCACCTTTTTTTTATTAAGATTTTCGGTAAATCTTAATAAGATATAATTGATTGATTTACTATTTAAATGTATCTTTTAATGGATAGATTTGTTAGCCCCTATTTAAATGAATCTGGTGAAAAATTTAAGTATTTTCTATTAGTACGATCTATTATTTCTCCACATTTTTCACAATATATTATTATCAACCTCTTTTTTATTCTCAATTTTTAACTATTTAATTATAATTGTTAATTATTCAATTATTATGCTCAGAAGTATAAATAAGTCCGGATTTGTAAGATATTTAAAAAGAATGAAGCAAGTGCTATTGCGTTAATAATAATACCGAATTTTCCTATTATTTTTCCACATCTTTCACTAAAATTGTCTGGAGGATATTTTTGAGATTTTATTCCAAATATTAATCCTAATAGATTCATTAAAAATATCATTTTAGCTAACATAGAATTAAAAGTGGGAAATATATAAAAAAGTTCACCGAAAGGGTCAAACCAGAAAACATTGAAGACATATATCCCTCCCACGATAAATGTAATTATAGGGAAAAAAAAGGATAATAATGGAAAAATCAAAAACTTAGTTGAAGATTGTGGTTGATATAAATTTTGTTGATTATTTTTTATAAATTGATTGGAGCGGCTGAATTTTCCCCTCATATTATTCTGTGTTAACCTGGGATTACTTCTTATTTGATTTTGAAAATTAATATTTTTAATATTAATTTCAATTCCACAATTACTACAAAATTTCTGATTTAAAGCTTTTATTTCCTCTCCACAACTTGAGCAATACATTATCAAATTAATCATCTATTTATTTTTATATTTTATTTTTATAATTTTAATAAAAATATTATTATTATCCACAACTCGAATAACTGATATCATTTAAGTAAATTGGATAGAAACGATATACAAGTCCTACTATACAAAGTATCATGCTAATAATTGCAATTATAATCCCTATTGTTCTATAAGCATTATTATCTTCTCTCAAACTTGCTTTCTTACTATTAACTAAACTGATAATTCCTAATATAAATCCTACAATATGAATTAAAAATGCATAAAATAAAAACAAAATACCTCTATTATTAGGAAGAAAATTACCGATAGTACCACCAGAATAATAATCAACAAGTATCAAAAGAGTAAAACTAGATAATGAGAATGATATAAGTGATAATAAAAAACATTTATTTGAATTTCGCCCTATATTTTTACTTTCTTTTTCTGAAATTGAAGGAATAGGAAAATCTCGTGGATTTTTTATTATTAAATTAGTATTTTGTTGTATATTATTAGTGTTGTTTTTTAATTGTATTTTTGATACATTTTGAAGATCAATTCCACAATTAATACAATAATTTTGATTAGAACCTCTTATTTCTTTACCACAATTGAAGCAAAACATTTTTTAAATAACTTTTGTTTTATTAAAAATATTGGCAAATCTTAATAATATAAGATTGATCATATTACTATTTAAAATTATATTTTAATGAATAGATTCATTAAGCCCTATTTAAATAGATCTGGTAAAAAATTTAAGTATTTAAATTTTAAATTTAGAAAATTTCAAACTAAAAATGAAAAATAGTTATAAAAAAGAATAATCTTCCCTTTTGAAGAATTTATTTAAAAAACTCAACCATAAAAATATTAATTCATTTTTCATTATAATACCTAAGTATAGATATTTTCAATTGATTTAAAATGAGTGAAGAACCTCAACTTCCACCAATTCCTTGTATAGGAGATATATTAGATAGAAAAGAACGGTTTGTACAAAAAGTTAATACAGTAATAAAATGTAAAAATTGCCAGAATAAATACTCTCGTCCTTTCAAGCCAGGAGATTATACTTTTAAGAAATTAAATGAAGAATCATGTCCTAATTGTAAAAATTTAAAGCAAATAATCACAGAAATTTATTCAGAATGGATTGATCCTAAAAAAAAAGAATAATAGGATTTGAACTAATAATTAATGTATAATATAGAATTAGAAAAATTGATCGATCAGGCTGTTTCAAGAGATTTTATAGTTCATGAAATAGAAGAAGAAGATAAATTGAATGATTCTTATAAAGCTTTAGAATTTACTCTTTCTTTTAATAATATTGAGATCAAATACAAAAAAAAAGTCGAAAGTGAAAAATATCCCATTATTCCAAAATATCAATATTTATTCGGTTTTTATCCTGGAGAAGGATTATGTTTATTTGTAAATAAAAAAGAGCATAAAACTGCTTTATGCGAAGGGCCACTAAATGAATTAAATAAGAATTGTTCACTTATTCACTCTCTAATATATTTACTTGTACCAACTAATAAATTTGAGGTATATTCATATCTTCCAGCATGTTGTGAAATAAATTGTCCAAACAGTCCAAAACAATATGATTTACGGATAGGTTTATATAAAACAAAAGAAACAGATACTTGAGAAAAATATATAATGTTAATTGTTATAGCTTTTCTTATTATCTTTTTAGATTATTCTTTACGAATTCAACAATAGTTTTAATTTCTGTTCCTGGACCATAAAAACCTTTTAATCCCTTCTTTTGAAGAAATTCTTTATCTTCTTCAGGAATTATTCCTCCAACTGCAATTAAGATGTCGTCTATTTTGTTTTCCTCAAGTTTTTCCATTATTTTAGAGCATAATGCATTATGAGCTCCACTTAGAATACTTAATAAAACAGCATCAGGATCTTCTTGAATTATTGAATTAAGAATATCATCGGGAGTTTGCTGAATACCTGTGTATATTACTTCCATACCAGCATCTCGGAGCCCTCTTGAAATAACTTTAGCACCTCTATCATGACCATCTAATCCTGGTTTTGCAACAATTACCTTTATTCTTTTTTCTTTAGACATTTTATATATCCCTAAAAAATTGAATCTTCTATATAAATACCAAAAATCTCTTTTAGTTCTTTTACAATTTCTCCAATTGAAGCATATTCTCGTACAGCACTTATTATATAAGGCATTAAATTTACTTTCTCTCTTGTTGCGTCCCTAAGTTTATTTAGAGCTATTTTAACTGCCTCGTTATTTCGTTCTTCCTTAACTTTATTGAGATTGTTTATTTGATCAACTGAGACCTTTTCATCTATTTTTAAAATTTCTGGGTTTCTACATGAAATTGGTTGATATTCATTTACAGCAACAATTATTCTATCTTTATTTTCGATTTCTTTTTGATATTGATATGAAGCTTTAGCGATTTCTTTTTGAAAGAAATTCTTTTTAATAGCTGGAATAACTCCACCTAAATCTTCAATCTTTTGAAAATAGTTTTCTGCTTCTTCTTCCATTTTATTTGTTAACCACTCTATATAATATGATCCAGCAAGGGGATCAACAGTATCTGAAACTCCAGATTCATTTGCTATTATTTGTTGCGTTCTTAAAGCGATTCTAACTGATTTTTCTGTAGGTAAACATAAAGCTTCATCGAATGAATTAGTGTGGAGAGATTGTGTTCCACCCAAAACAGCTGCTAATGCTTGAAGGGTTACTCTTACAATATTATTTTCGGATTCTTGAGCAGTCAATGAGACTCCAGCCGTTTGTGTATGAAATCTCAATCGCATTGATTCTAATTTTTTAGCACCATACTTATCTTTCATTTTTCTTGCCCATATTCTTCTAGCTGCTCTATATTTCGCAATTTCTTCAAAAAAATTATTATGAGAATTAAAAAAGAATGATAATCGATGAGCAAAATCATCAATATTCAAACCTCTCTCCAATGCGGCTTCTACATAAGCAAATCCGTCCGCTAGTGTGAATGCTAACTCTTGAATTGCAGTTGATCCTGCTTCTCTGATATGATATCCGCTAATACTAATTGTATACCATTGGGGAACATTTTTAGTACAATATTCAATTGTATCAACAATTAATCTCATAGATGGTTCTGGTGGAAAAATCCATGATTTTTGCGCTATATATTCTTTTAGAATATCATTTTGAATTGTTCCCCTTAATCTCTCTGGGGATATTCCTTGTTTCTCTCCAACAACTATATACATTGCTAATAATATTGATGCTGGACCATTGATAGTCATTGATGTAGATATTTTAGATAAATCAATTCCATCAAATAAGGTTTCCATATCCTTTAATGTATCTATAGCAACTCCACACTTTCCAATCTCACCTAAAGCTTTCTCATCAGTAGACTCATATCCATATAATGTTGGAAAATGAAATGCTACACTTAATCCTGTTTGTCCATGGTCAATGAGAAATTTAAATCTTTCATTTGTTTGTTTAGCGGTTCCAAAACCTGCAAATTGTCTCATAGTCCAAAATCTTCCTCTATACATATTATCATAAGCCCCTCTTGTAAACGGATATTGTCCAGGTTCGCCTAAATCTTTTGAATAATCCAGATTTTCTATGGCTTCAGGATAATATATTCTTTTTATTTCTATATTGGAAAGATTTTTAAAACTATTTTCTTTTCCATTTTCTTTATCATTTTTCTTTTGATCCTTAGAGGTTTTAATTTCAGTCATTTTTACTTTAATATTTATTTGGAGAATTAATTAACAATCTTATCTAATTAAATTAAAGATTTAAATAATTATTAATTTTTTGAAGAAATTTAATAATTGATTGTTATAGCAAGCTAAAACATATCAAAATAAAGTTAATAAAGATTATATAGTTACTAAAAATCTGGACATTTGTAGACATCCATAAACTCCTCTTTGTTGACTGGTAACTGACAGTCCCGATTGTACCATATAGACACAATCGATGAGAGATTCCTTCTTCTCGACATGAGAAGTCTATTCTACAATTGAGGGAAATCCTCAGAGAATATTATTCCAATGCTAAATAATATATCTGTTTCTGATATCATCCTCCAAAAATACAATTTATTTTAACTATATTAAACTTCTTTCGATTTAATAGGAACGACTAAATAAATTTTTTAAATTAGTTAAAAAAATAAGAGGAGATCATATCATATTGAGAGTTCTCTTTAGATATGAGAAGATTTTATAGTATCCAGATTTGTCTAGAAAAACGACAACTATGAATTTACACTTTTATAAGCTTCATTTATAGCTGAACATCCTCCACACTTAACGCAACCTGCTTTATGTTCTAATGGATTGATACCATTTTCTTTCATTAATTTAGCTGTTCTTCTATATATTTTTAGTAACTCAATTGGATTTATAGGTGATTCTATATCATATTTCCCTGGTATTGCTCTCACAGGGGTAATAAATGGAATTACTCCAATTGATATAATTTCTTCTATTTTACGAAATAATTCATCAGTTGATTCTCCAAAACCAGTTAAAATATAAGTCTCAACTTGATTATTCCCAAAAATATCAACTGCATATTTCCAGTTTTCAATAAATAATTTATAAGGTAATTTATACTTTCCAGGAGTTATTTTTTTCCTTAATTTATCATTTAGTATTTCAATATGTATCCCAATGGTATCTGCACCACTTTCTTTTATTTTATTTAAAAAAGTTAGGTCTTCTAAAGGTTCAATTTGAATATGTATGGGTAGTTCAGGGTGTTTATCTTTTAATTGTCTGATAATATTAATATATCTTAAAGCTCCTTTATCCTTGCTAGAATCAGTACCACTTGTTAATGTAATATGGGAACATCTTCCTTCTTTTTTTGCTATATCAATTACTTCTAATATTTGTTTAGCTGATTTTTCAACAATAGTATCATTATTTGCTAAACTTAGTTGAATTCCACAAAATTTACATGCATTACCACAATCCCAATAACTACATTTTTGATAGATAGTAGTAGCAAGACAATCAATACCATGAATTAAAGCTATTTTTTTCATTGGAATTCCATCTGATGTTTTATAAATGGAGGAATAATAATTGGGGTATTTTATTAATTTAAGATTACAGAAATGATTATTATTATCTTTGTTATAAATTTCATAGAATTGATCTTGAGTAAATTTTAAAGTTAAATCTGTTCTGTGAGGAAGATCTTTCAGTGCAATGTTGACTAAAGTCTTATCATCATCAAATAAAAAATATCTTCCCCCTAATGGACCTGCCCCTCCCTTTCTACCATAATCTAAATAAAAGGTTTGGTTATTATAATCCTCTAAATTATTTCTATTTAGATATAATCCTTTACAGAGAAGTTCTGTTTTTTTCTTGAAAATATCTTGAATATTTAGCATTTATATAATATATGAAAAAAGTTATCAAATTATAAAATTTGGGCAATTCTTACAGTTATCTTAATTTTCAATTGGAAAATAATTTTTGGAAAGAAAAATACCAGATAACAAAAAAAAATATAGAAAAATTCTTCATGAATGACTGATAAACTTACGAAAAAATAAACTCATGAAATTTCTATATCTATCAATCTAAAATCTGCAAAATTTTTCAGTTTTTGATTTATGCAAATATATTCTTTTAATGTTCTTCCTCCATTTTGATTATATGTATATCCATCACCTGAAAACAATTCCCTAAAATGAAGTATAAAATAAAAAAAAGCTCATACATCTATTAATGTACCTTTAGATTGTTTGAACCTTTTATAAGTCATATAATTTGGATTTAATGGCCCAGATTTATCAACATCACCCCAGATCATTGACGTTTCTTTCTCTATTTTTTTAAAAGAGACTTTTTTTAGTTCTTCAATTTTATTATAAATCTTTTTCTTTGCTTTTGGATAAACTTCAGAAGCCAATTTAGCTGCATTATTCCATGTTGCTAATAAACATGATCTTATAGGATTAAAAATTATCAATTTAAACTGAAATCCTTGTTTTATCAAATGGTGAATGTGATCTTGAGTGTAACCAATTTCAACTAATGATTCTAAACCAGATTTGCCCAAAATACGTTCAAGACCGTCAGATCATATTAACATCACTATTTTCCTTGTAGAATCATGTTTCAATGTCTTAAAATCTTTAGAAGTTTTACCTCGTGTAATTTTTCCCATAATGTTGGTAATTGACGATTGAGTTATAATTTTATTTAAAAATAAATCTTTATAAATATCCAAGTTCATTATTTACAACTCTTTGCATTTGGTTAATTATAAATCTAATACAATAATTACTCCTTATATAAATTTACTATATATTGTATTAATTATCAATATTTGAAAAATAAGAAGAAAAACTATCTTTGCCATTTTTGTTTAAATTTATTTATTTTATTAAAATAGAGAGTTTCATTGATAATCCTTTTTTGTATGTAAATTGTTCGTGAGAGATTTGTATAAGGAAAACTATTATTAAATTAATTAAATATATAAATGGAGTTGTAAATACAATCATCATTTAAATTTATAATTTAAATTTATTTTTACAATCTTTTCTTTCATATAACTCCTAGATAATTAATTCCTTTCTTCTAAAAATAATAATCAGAATATAATGTGGCTATATCTCTAAAAATATAGGTTTGAGCATTTAGTTTCTTTTAAAAAATAATCTTTTTTATTAATAAAAATCTATTATTAAGGGAATCTAAAATTCTATCTATTAAATGACTAATCATTTGGATTTGATAAGAAAGAAGGATGCTTTCTTTGTGTATAATTTATTTTTGTTATTATTCTTACATGATTTCTTTTCTCTAATTGCTGCAAAATTTCTTGACTATGTTGTGATAGATTTTGAATTTGGTTAAGAGATATTTTAATAATCTTTAATGATTCACACTCCAATAATGAGTTAGGTAATTCTTCAAGTGGATTTCCCCATAATATAAGTTTCCAAAGTTTAGCACATCTACCTATTGATATTGGAAGATCTATTATTTTATTATAAGGTATTCTTAAGATTTCTAAGTTCTTTAGATTTCCAATATGTTCTGGTAAGTATCTAATTTCATTATGTGTTGTATCAATCTTTTTTAAAGTAGTTATTTCACAAATTGAATCAGGTAAATCCTCTAACCTATTATTATCTACGTATAATTCTTCAAGTTTTTTTAATTTCCCTAAGTCTTTTGGTAAATACCACAAGGGATTATTAGATAAATATAATATTTTTAATTGGGGGATTAAGCAAAGTGAATCTGGTAATGTAGAACAGAAAGTATATGTGAGATATAATTCTTCTAGGTTACATAATTGAAAAAGAAAATTAGGTATTTCCTTAAGATTATTAGCATAAAGATTGAGAACTTCTAACTTCTTTAATTGAAGGATCTCTTTAGGAATTTCTCTAATTTCACATCCATTGAAAATTAATTTTCTCAGATGTTTTAATTTAAAAATATTTAATGGTATTTTTCCTTTAGTTGAATTATCTAATGAATGATGAAATAATTTGATTCTATAAAAAGATAATTCTTTTAAGTTCCGACAATTAAAAAGAGAATCTTCATAAATAGTTTTAGTTAATAAATCAGCACCAAAAGAAAGACTCTCTAACTGATTTAAATTTCCAATTATAGGATCAAAAGTATAAGGAACAAAAGAATTTTCCTCACTAGTAGAATACCAAATCTGAATCCTTTTTAAACTCTCTAATGTTTTGATAAATTCAGGTAGCTTTATTTCTATAAATGAAGTCATTTTTATTGATTCTAATTCTTTTAATTTAATTATCCAATAAGGAAATTCATAACAGTAAAATTTAATTTTCTTTAGATTTACTAATTGTTGTAGATCATCAAAATTAGATGGTCTACCATTAAAGTCTAATATTAAAGTTTTAAGTTGTTTCATTTTAAAAAAGGATGCTGGAAATTTATGAAAAGATGATGATAATCTTAAATATTGTAAAAATTCTAAATCAAGAAATATATCTGGAAGGTCATAATTAAAATAGTTAATCCAAAACGAGTCGATATGATTATTTTTTATAATCATTATTATATTACGCCCTTTCTTTTTTTTATATAGTTTTATGGAGGAATTTATATATACTTTTAATTTATATGAATTTATAAGAAAATTAATTACATTCCATTCTTTGGTACTAATTTTTGATTTATAACATCCCAATTCATTTTTAATTACACTAGATGTTAAAAATAATACTCAATTAAATATTATTTTCTTGACAATATTGAATTAATTTTTGTGTTGACCATCGTGATTGCTCCTTGGGTAGCGGATTACCACTGAGATATACACGTTTAAGATTTGTTAGCTTTCCTAAACCTTTGATTTCAGAGATTTTATTATTTGTTAGATCAAGAAATTCTAAATTGGGTAAATAATCTAAAGTTTGTATTTCAGTAATCTCATTATTACTTAAATTGATATTTTTTAGATTTGGGAAATCACCAAAATTACAAAGTTTTCTAATTTTGTTATTATTAAGGTATAAAAACTGTAAATTAGGTAGAGTCCCTATATTATCAAGTTGGTTTATTTGATTATTCTTCAAATCAAGTATACTTAGTTTTCTTTGATTTTCCAAACTAGTTATTTGGGTAATTTTATTGTTTTCTAAACTTAACCAATTTAAATTTTCCAAATTTTCAATATTTTCGATAGATGATATATCGTTTGATTTTATCCACAAAATTTTTAAATTAACTAATGAAGAAAGATTTGAAATATAAGATATTAGATTATTAGAGAGATCAAGAGATATTAGATTTTTGTTTAAATTCAAATTTTCAATTTGGGTGATTTG
>CAZGJX010000127.1:0-10129 GCA_964525635.1 uncultured archaeon | reverse complement strand
GGTTAGACTATGATAGAGACCTGGATGCAAGTGTTAGTATAGCCCATCGGATGGTGAGTTCGCTGGGATGGGGGATTGGTGAATGCCCCAAACAATCGAATGACGTCAAGCGCGCAAAGCCTTGATTGAATGATTGAAGCCTTCCCTTTTAAGGGATGGTATTTTACTTACAATTTAGAATACAAGAGGGATCCGCACTTGAATGAGTGTTAGTTTTAAGATATGCTTTAGCGCGACATCCTCCACAAATGATTTTATAGATACATTTTCCACAATTTTTATTGAACTTTAGTCTTCTATAAGTATTTAAAACAGAAGAATTATGCCATATTTCTTTAATATGCTGTTTTTTAAGATTTCCTAGATAAATGGGATTTAATGGACATGGATTGACATCTCCTTTGGGATCTATATGAATTACATAAAATCCTGGTTCGCAACCAGTCATAAATGGAGCGAAAGGTGATTCGTTGTGATGAATCCCCTTAACAAGACGATTTGAGAAATTAAAGAATTTTAAAGCATCCTTAGGAAATAAACCCTTAAAGAAGGGCATGAGTTGTATATTTGGATAATTCTCAGCAACGATTCGTGCAAAATAAGGATTTTTATACGATAAAGAAAAAGGATAATCAGCATCGATTAGATTTTTCCATGTATTACATAATCTTAATCCCAGTTGTTCAATCTCTAAAGGAGTCAATGCTAGATCCGCATTTTTTGTAGCTTTTCCTGAAGGGATAAAATCAAGAATTTCAAATTTTTGAACACGAAGAGATTTTGCTAACTTTATTAAATCATTGATTTGAGATACATTTAATCTAGTTGCTACAACATCCATACTAACATATAATCCTATTTCTATACAATTTTTAATGCCATTTATAGCCTTCTTGAACATTCCCTTACCCCTAATTATATCATGTATTTCTTCCAAGCCATCTATACTAATTTGAATATATTGTACCCCTGCTTCCTTAATTTTCATTGCTACTTCTTTAGTAATCAATGTACCATTAGAAGCTAGAGCAATATTCATACCCTTATCCGAAGCATATTTCATAATCTTGAAAATATCTTTTTTTAATAAGGCTTCTCCACCAGAAAATCCTAATAGGAAATTTTTAGCTTCATATAATTGGTCAATTATTTTACATGCTTCAATATAACTTATTTCTTCCTTAATTTGATTTTGAGAAACAAAACAATGTTTGCAATTTAAATTACATTTATCTGTAATAGACCATAAAGTAACAATTGGGCCTCCAGGGATTTGCGGTATCTTTAATCCATATGTTGCAAGTCCCTCCATATAATTTAATATCAACCTTTTTAATTGTTCATTCTGTCTTAAAATATTTCTGAAAGAATCTTTTGGCATTTTTAATCCCTTAGAAATAATTTGAAGAATGAATGAAACTAAATAAGAATTTATTTTAGCAGACTTTTTACATTTCTTGCATTTTAATTTCTTGGAAACATAATAATCTATTATAATTTCAGCATAATTTCGTCTACAAAATGAACATATTTTATTAAATTTACGTAAAAATGAATGAAGTGGGAGTTTATTTAGTAAGTCCCAGAGTTTTAATTGCATTTTTATTTTATATGTTTTTCTCTTTAAAGGAATTGCATTTTTAAAGGAATACTCTTGATTTAGGTTTAAAGCTTGACTTATTTGATATTTTGAACATGAATTATTCATTTTATATCTTTTAATTTGGATTGTTAATATTTAATTAATCAAATAAAAAGCAATATTTAATTTAACAGTAGTCCAATCATTAATGAAAATATAGAATTAAAATTTATTTTATTATCTGAATAGAAACTAAAAATAAAATTGAAAAAAAATTTTAACTTTCAAGATAAAATAATTAACATTTTTTACCAAATTTTCAAAATATCTCTTTCTTTTTAAGATTAGAAAATTATTATTTTACCTTATTCATCATTATTATAATTAATTGGTAAATTTTATGGATAGATCTGATCAATTTTGATGGTCTGATCTTTTTTTAATATACGGAAGAAAAATTTAAAATAAAAAGAAATAAGCATTTATCTGATTAAGATTTATCAATAAGAAGAAGAAAATGTCAAAAAATAAATGGACTACTGATGATATTCCTGATCAAACAGGAAAAATTGTGATAGTAACTGGTGCTAACACAGGAATTGGATATGAAGTCACTAAGATTTTAGCAAGGAAGGGAGCTCATGTGGTTATGGGTTGTAGAAACATGGAAAAAGCTAAGAATGCTCTTAATAATATTATCTCTGAAGAAGGTAATGTATCTCTTGAAATTATAAAACTTGATCTATCCGACCTAGCTTCAATTAAGGATTTTGTCAAGAATCTTTCTAAAAAACATCAATCTTTAGATATTTTATGCAATAATGCTGGAGTTATGATGACACCATATCAAAAAACGGTAGATGGATTTGAATTACAATTAGGAACAAATCATTTTGGTCATTTTGCTTTAACTGGGTTATTAATCGAAATTTTGATGAAAACAGAGAATTCTCGTATTATAACTATGGGTAGTTTTGTACATATATTTGGAAAAATTGATTTTGATAATTTAAATTGGGAGAAATCATACGGTAAAATAAGAGCTTATGGAAGAAGTAAATTAGCTAATTTACTTTTTACTTATGAGTTACAGAGACGACTTGAAGAAAAAGGAAGTAATACTATTAGTTTAGCTTCACATCCTGGTTGGACAAAAACAGAACTTCAGAGACATACAGCATTCTTCAGATTTTTTAATAATTTCCTTGCTCAAAAACCTGAAATGGGAGCATTACCAATGTTGTATGCTGCTACAGCTTCTGAAGCCAAGGGAGGTTCATATTATGGTCCCGATGGATTGCTGGAATTAAGTGGATATCCTAAAAAAGTTAAATCTAATAAAAAATCCCATAATAAAGAAGATGCTAAAAAATTATGGGAAATATCTGAAAATCTCACAGGTATAGTATTTAATATCTGAATAAAGAACTAAGACTTATATATTCAATATGAAAATTAATTATTTTAATATTTTTAAAAATACTGATAAATAACAGTCCTTATACTTGATTTTATATTTAATTTCTTTTTTTTTTATCAAATATACTAGATAAAATTATTTAGCGCCTTAATTTAAAATATTTAACATCAAGTGACTATTTTATAATTTAATCAAAATGAATATAAAAATAAAATATGGAATTTTAGCGCTTTTTGTTATTATATTTCAATCTATTATAAAAATAATTGCGATTATAATTACAGGTAGTCTGAGTGTTTTATCAGAAGCTGTAGATACAATCATAGATATTTTTTTTATTTCACTTGTTTTATCCTCCATATACCAAGGACAGAAACCCCCTGATTATGAACATATGTATGGACATCAAAAAATAGATTCCGTTGGGGGCCTCATTCAAGGTATTATTCTTATTAATATTTATATTCTTTTAATATTTAATGCAACTCAAGTTTTGATAAATTCAAGTTTTCAGATTAATAATCCAGGAACTGGATTTTATTTAATTATTATATCATTTTTAGTTAATATAATATTTTCTCGTGTACTTATTTGGCAAGGTAGAAAAAATCAAAGTATTTCTTTAGAAGTACAAGGATTAAATTTATTTCAAGATTCTCTTAGAGCTATTATTATTCTTATAAGTTTATTTATAGCTACTTTTTTAAAAATCAAATATCTTGATCCAATTTTTAGCATTATAATATCTATTTGGGTAGTCTTTAGTGCAGCAAAATTATCCTATCATGGGATAAAACATTTAATAGATGTCAATCCAGTTAATGCGATTATTTTAGAAGAATTAAGATTAAATATTTTTCATTTGGAATATGTGAATGGTGTCCAAGATTTAAGGGTTAGAGCAAGTGGAAATAAACTCTTTTTTGAAATATATCTATCAGTGGAAGACCATATATCAGTTGCTTACGCAAGAAAAATAACAAATTCAATAAGAACGATGAATAAAAAGTATTTTCCTAATTATGAAGTCGAGACGATTGTTGAGATGAACCCTTTAAGTGGTGAATCAAATATAGGAGAAAACCTAATCAATATGTTGCATTCTATGAGAGCAGAATATCCGAATATTATAGATATTAAAGATTTAAATATTTTTAGCCTTGAGAATAAATTTTTTATTTCACTGACGATTATGATGGAAGAAAACTTATTATTACGAAACGCTCATGAAATTTGTACTATATTTGAAAATGAATTAAAATCACAAGCACCATCAATTTATAGAATAATCACTCATATAGAAGCAGGGCAAAATTCTAGAAAATTAATACAACATACTATCCAAAAAGAGTTTAGTAAACAGGAAAAAACCCAATTAAAAAAAGAAGTCGAAAATATTTTAAAAAAGAATAAAAATATAAAAGGATATCATGGATTTGAATTATGGAATATAATGGATTTTTGTGTTCTTGAACTTCATGTTTTCTTAGATGGAGATTTAAAAATATCCTCAGTTCATAAATACATTGAAGAACTAGAGCAAGAATTAAAGGAAAATTTGAATATGATTAATATACAGGAAATTATTATACATTCAGAACCGAAAGAAGGAAGAAGTGATGGTGTAATTTTCTGATTATTTTTGGAATAACCAATTAAAAGAGAAAAAAAAATTCTTATTAAAAATTATTGTAATATTAATTTTAAAATTAAAATGAAAAGTTATAAGTATTTAATCCTAGCTCTCTCTGTATTAATTTAATATCTTTTTGAATACTTTTAATAAGAGGTATACCAATTGCATTTCTTTCCATTTCTGCTTCATGCTCTTTCTCTCCGGCTGTATATATTCTATTTCTTCCAGGAGATTTCTTCGATTTCCTCAAGGATCTCATCATTTTACCTGTATTTTTCTTAAATTTTCTAAGGGGTATAAAATTTTCAATATTCATTGCTAAAAAGAAATGTCCTACTTTTAGACGTTTTATCCCATTTTCCTTAATTCCAGCAGTTTCTTTTAAACAAACTCCATCTTGTAATGCGGAAGATAATATCTCCACTAATGTGGAATAACCATACCCTTTATATCCAGATGAACTTCCTCCTTCACCTCCAATAGGCATTAAGGCTGCTTGATAATTTCTTAATTCATCTAAAATTATACCAGGATTTCTTTCGATATTGCCTTTATAATCTAAAACAACACCCTTAGGAACATTCTTATTTTCCCTATTACAGACTTCTATTTTCCCTTTTTGTATAATTGATGTAGCACAGTCAAGTAAAAAGGGAAATTCCTCATCAGTTGGTAAACCTGCTGTTAATGGATTAGTACCCAACATTGGTTCTATTCCGAAAGTCGGAGCTACTGCAGGGGTGGCATTTGTAGTTGTAATTCCAATCATTCCTTCTTTTATTGCCATAAGAGAATAATAACCAGCAATACCAAAATGAGTAGAATTTCTCACTGCAACAGCACCTATTCCATACTTTTTTGCCTTCTTAATTGCTAATTTCATTGCTTTATACCCAATAACATGACCCATTCCACAGTTACCATCTATAACTGCTGTTGTTGGTGATTCATTGACTATATCAATTTTAGTTCTAGGATTATAGATCCCTTGATTTATCCTATCATAATACGTCTTTAGTCTTTGCACACCGTGAGTATCTATTCCTCTTAGATCCGAAGTGATTAATACATCTGCTATGATTTTTGCATCTTTTAATGGTACATTGAGTTTAACAAACACATCTTTAATAAAACTGCGAAGTAAATTCACATTTATATACTCTATATCATCTTTTTTTATTGTACTATCTTTTTTTACATCTACAGTTTGCATAAATCAATTCTCATTTTTTTAATGCAATATTCAAGTCATAGTTAGTATTGATATTTAACTAAAATCCAACTTTAAATAAGGTTAAAGATATTTTTATTTAATTAATTAAGTTATTAAATAAATCATTAGAATTTAATAATACACTCTTTTAATAAAATATCAGATTTAAAGAAAGATAATTAAAAATGAAATTTATAATTATCTAACCCTAATTCTTTTTGCATTTTTTTCATATCTTCTTGAATACTTTTATTAATTGGAATCCCAGTTCCTTTTCTTTCTAGTACTGATAAATATTCTTTTTCTCCAGCAGTATAAATTCTTTCTGCTTTTGGATCTTTTTTAGCAGATCTTAATCCCCTCATTATATCTCCAGAAGTTTTCTTAAAATCCTTTAAGGAAATAAATCCTTCAATATTAATAGCTAAAAAGAAATGTCCAACTTTTAATCGTTTCTGATTATTTTCTTCTATTCCAATAGTATCCCTTAAAAAGATACCATTTTGTAAAGCAGCACATAATATTTCAACAAAGGTAGCATAACCATATCCTTTATATCCAGATTTACTCTCACCAGCACCCCCTAAAGGAAGAAGTGCCGCTTTTTTTTTAGCCATATTTTCAAGAATTTCTGAAGGATTTGTCATTTCATTACCATTGTCATCAATAACAACTCCCTTAGGCATAGGTTTATTCAAGCGATTATATAACTCTACTTTACCTCTCTGAATGATAGATGTGGCACAATCGAGGTTAAAAGGGAAGTTTTCATCTGTAGGAGCACCTAGAGTTAGAGGATTGGTGCCTAACATTGGTTCTACCCCAAATGTGGGAGGAATAGAAGGTCTTGCATTAGTTGTTGCAATTCCTATCATTCCTTCTTTAATCGCCATGAGAGTATAATAACCTGCTATGCCAAAATGTGTAGAATTTCTCACTGCGACAGCACCTAATCCATATTTTTTAGCTTTTTCTATTGCTGTTTTCATAGCTTTATAAGCAATCACATGACCCATTCCACAGTTACCATCCCATAACGCTGTTGTTTGCCCATCATTGATAATATCTATTTTAGTATTAACTTCATAAATACCTTCTTTGATTCTATCATAGTACATTTTACATCTTTGAATACCATGTGTATCCATTCCTCTAAGATCTGATGTAATTAAAACATCTGATATAATTTCAGCATCTTCTTTTGGAACTTTAAGACCAATAAAAACATCTTTCATGAAGTTTTGCAATGTCTCAGCATTTATATATACGATTTCTTCTGTATTTGACAAATTAATTACCCTTTTATTATTTTTAACCTTAAATAATGATTTGTTATTAGTAAATGAATAATATAATAGAAATATTGCTATTATTATAATTCACAATAATGTAATATCTGAAGATTTATATTGATATTATTTTAATTTTTGAATCACCTTTTTTTTTTCATATTTATGACAATTAATAATTTTAATTTAAAAATAAAAAGAAAATGTTTTAAAATAATGAAAGAAGAACACGATATTGAGGATGTAGGGAATGTTTTCCCAGAAGATAAAGAATTTATTAAAATCCTTAAAAGAAAATTAATTAGGGAGAAATTTCTTTTTATAGAAGATGACTAATTTTTATATTGTAAATTCCATAAATACTTTAATTCATATAAAAAAATAATCAATAATCTCTTCATCATAATTATTGGTTAAGTACTGAATTTAGCTTTTTTTCTAATAAATAAATTTTAAATTTTCCAACTATGAATTCTTATTGAATAATTTTATTTTTACAATTTCAATTATTAAAATATAAATATATCATAATAGAGTATCTTTTTATCTCAATATTTAATATATTAAAATAAAAAAATTTGAGAAAGAAAACACAAGATAAAATTCTTTATTCAAAATCACTTTTTCTTAGTTTTCTCTCTATTATTATAATAAAAAGATAAGAAAGATCTTTTAAAAATTGATTTGAAAAAAAAACACCATCATAATTTCTCCAGATTATTTTAAATATCACTCAGGAAATATATTCTATGGACATAGATTGTTGTTTTTTATATTGTCTAAAAATTATAAACTTAAATGAAAAACTAAAAAAAAATGATCTAAAAAATGATGACCAATCCTATCTTAAAACGTTCTCATAAAAATAATGGAGAAAAAACAAATCAAAATTTTAAAGATAATGTTTCTGATTTAATATTACCATTTGATAAGTTTTCTGATGATAACACTATAGAAAAATGTGAAAAGAATCTTAACTTTGATGAGATAATAATTAAAATACTTGAACAAGAAATTAAATCTTCTATGGAATAAATAATAAATAAGATCCATCAGATGATAAATGAATTCTCCTTAAAATAAAAAATACAAATTAAATTTTATAAATATTACAATATCTGTCTAAAAATTCTCAAATTAAATAAGTATCTGCTAATTTGAGATATTTTATGATATTAAATAATCATAACTCTTTCTATAATCAAAAATAATAGAACATTAGAAGGTTATTTAATAAAATTAAAACCCGACCCTCGAATATAATCCAACTGATATGGACAACATAATACCTCTCCACACCCAGTTCTAGAAGCGTGAACAACTCAACTTACGACTGCTCCATCCCTGGCCTAATCGGGTTTGTTATTACGAGCATATACTTTCCCTACAGAAAGTACCGCTCAGCCACCCACCATCTAGGTGAATGCTTCGACGAGATATAATATTGTATACCAGAAATTCATAAAATCTCAGGCCGGACAATTCCGCTTGTGAGCATTTTGCGGTCCACCCAGCAAGGGGCTTCAGATGGGCCCAAACCACCCATTTTAATTAATGATTGTATTAATAAAAATATTATGTTTAAATATAAAGAAATTGATAATAGATTACATAATTATGGAGAAAAATTCTTTATATAAATCTAGTATCAGCAAAATAAATTAATAATTAGTTCATTCTTCTCTTTCAACAATATAACGACAAATTTTGTGATTGTCAGCCAAAATACATTGTTTAACACATCCAGAGTATTTATAATTTGTGTCCAGCTCAGATAAAAATCCAATAATATAAGGACTGCATATACTTTCTTGTATTAATTTTGCTTTCTCAGGATTGAATTCTCCACCTATAGGACAGAAGTTTTCATCATATTTTACTTCAACTTCAAACTTTCCATCTTCTAAATCTCTTATTTCATATGGTATTTCTAAAAGATCATATATTTTTTTCAATCCGTCTTTGATGTCAACTACTTCCATAGTTTTATAAATTTTACCTAATTTTTCCCCTAAACTGGAAGAAATTGTCTTCGGGAAATTACTTCCCCCTATTTCTATCATTTCAGCTACATATGCTTGAAAAAATTTTAATATATCTCTTTTCAACTATTATCCCTATTTAAAGTAATTTTGAAATATATAGTTTTAATGATAATAACTAAGTTTGACTATATTTAATTTTTTATATTCTAGTATAAGTTCTATCTCATAAGTAAAATAAAAACTTATCCGACAAATTTATAGTTTTTCTAATTATTTAATTTAAATCGAAGTAATCTATCTTTATCTTCTTCAGCATAATCGATACCAATTCTTTTTTGAACGGAAATTGATTTATTATCAATAAGCTCGCCCTCTGTGAAGATGAGATTAGCATTAGAGGCACAAGAATCCTTTCCATTAAATAAATCTTTAGTAATATTTAGACCAATGCATAATTTTCCAGGACCGTCTAAAAGATTTTTATAATTCTTTCCAATCTTGATCTTTCTGTTTTTTTTCATAATCTCAATTCCCTCAACAGGATATAATTGTCTGATAAGAACAGCACAAGGCATTCCTTTAGGTTCAGTGATTACATTTAGACAATGATACATACCATAGATGAGATATATATAGAGCGTTCCAGGAGTATCATACATAGTCTGTGTCCTTTTAGTTTTTTTATAATTATAAGTATGGCACCCTTTATCATTTGGACCTAAATATGCCTCATCTTCAATTATCTTACCTATTATATTACCTTTCTCAGTTTTACGAACTAAATATTTACCTAAAAGCTCTTTTGCAACGATTTCTGTATCTCTATTAAAAAACTCCCGATTTAATTTAACTAAACTATCTTCTTTCATGAATGAAGATCCTATAGCAGTTGTTAATTGATATCAATTCTTAAATCCTATTTTGTAAATTAAATAATTAAAATAAATCTTTGGTTAATTTTATAGATGAATGATCAATTATAAATTAACCCCTTTTTTTATTTT
>CAZGJX010000126.1:0-10146 GCA_964525635.1 uncultured archaeon | reverse complement strand
GTTGTTGGCCCTCAAGCTGGATGTCCAATAATGTCCAGATTTTTTGCAACGGTAAATAAAAAGTTGGATATAAATAATTTCGAAATAAACAATAGTGAATATATCACTAAAAATAAAATATATAATATATCTTATTCAGATTTTTAACATTAAACACTTAAAAATGTAAATCTAATAGTAAAAATATAATAGATAAATAAAAGATCTTTTGACAAAAATTAACCAATATATCTTAATAAACGTAGAAAGAAAGAAAAATTTTTAATAAAAAAAAAAGCAAAATATATATAAATGATTCGAAAAAATTTTGGAGTAAAAATATTATTTGTAATATAGCTTAAGTTAATAGAATCCTTAACTTGATTTAATCTCTATATTTTTAACCTAATATAATATATGTAATTAAGATGTTTTTGAAAGAATTAACATTATTATATAATCAGCGACATCTTCTGCATTATCGGTAATTACTTCTATTATTGAAATACTATTATAAATTTCAATTGCGCTAAAAGGATTAATATCTGGATGGTCTGATACAAGCATTCTATTTATTTTAAATTGTAATTCATCACACTTATGCTCTAATTCACTAACTTTTTCCCCTATCTCTTGAAGTTCTGTTTCCTCTGCGATTAATAATTTATTAACCATATATTTTACTTTTATTACTGTTTCTACTGAAATTCTAATCATTTCTAAGATTTTTTGATGTATATCCTCATCTAAGTTAAAGAAATCATTATGATTCATATATATAAAGATTCTTGCACTTGCATTTGCAGCATTCGCAATATCATCAATCCTTTTCACCAAATGCATTAGATTTTCACGTATTTTAGATGGAAGTTCAACTTTTGAAATCGTATTAAGGATATTCCGTCTTATTATATCAGCTTGATGCTCCAATGTATTAACGCGAGAAAAAACTTTTAAAGCAAGTTCTTTGTTTCTTTCTTCAATTAGGAAAGATAATCCTTTTTCAAACTCTACTACTGTTTCCAATACCTTTTGCATATGCACTAAAGTTTTATTAATTACACTTTCTTCATTTCGAGATTTAAACCACTCAAATAAGTTACTCATCAAAATTTACCTATTTTTGTTTTTTATTTTAATTTATTCTAATTTTAATACATCTCTAATTGCATCCTCACCAGGATGTCTAAATATAATTCCCAATTCTTTTGGAAAATATATAGTAACCTCAACTCCTTCTACAAATGTATCATGAATTTTAGAAGTGGAAGGAATTGTTGCAACTAATAATTTATCTTGATCATTTATATTTATAATAACTTCAAATCTATAAAACATACCCATATATTTACGTCTTTTGATCTTTCCAATTATAGCATTATGTTTTTCATTTATTCGATTACCAAGTCGAAGTTTCATATGATTTGCCCTTATAACTAACATTACTTCATCTCCATGGTTAATTTCATCATACAGTTCTTTTTGAGTATATGAAGCAAAGATATTATTTAATCCAATATCAATAGGTAATGGCATTGAATATTTTTGGATTTTAGCAAAAAATTTATCCCCATATTTTGATTTTTTATATATATCCCAAGGCACTTTTTCATTTTTAACACAGATTCCTTCAAAATAATTTATTTCACTCATAAAGTTTGCTATAAAAAGTGTTTTTGGTTGATAATAGATCTCATAGGGAGTTCCTATTTGAATCAATTTTCCATGATTTATTATTGCAATTCTATCTGCAAGGAACATTGCTTCTTCTTCCTCGTTAGTTACATGTATGACTGTTAATTCCAAAAGTTTTGATTTTGCCATTTGTAATAATTCATTCCTCAAACTCATTCTTAAACCTGCATCAAGAGCCTTTAAAGGCTCGTCTAAAATTAATAATTTTGTTTGTTCTAAATTTAATAAAGCTCTGCAAAGAGCGACCCTTTGTTTCATCCCTCCACTCATTTCTTCTGGTAATGCTTCATTTCTCCCCGTTAAAAGGGTCATTAATAAAATTTGTTCCACAACTGAATGAGTTTTTACTGGATCATGGGCATGAACTCGAGCGCTATATGCGATATTATCATAAATATTCATATGTGGAAATAATGCATAATTTTCAAACATAAAACCTAAATTTCTCTCTCCAGGGGATTTTTTTGTCATATCTTTTTCATCATAAAAAACAAAACCAGAATCTGGTTTGATAAGACCTGCGATTATCTTTAATAATGTGGTTTTTCCTACACCAGTAGGACCCAAAATTATAAAATATTCTTTATCTTTAATTTCTAAAGAGATATTATCAAGAGCGGTTTGTTTATTGAATGACTTTGAAATATTTTCTAATTTAATATTAACCAATTATCTCACCAACTTAATTACATTAAGGATATTTCATGTAAAAAATCTTTAGGAGATTCAAATACATGGACATCACCTCTATGAATACCAATTATTAATTCATCACCAATTTGGTAATTTTCTTCAAAATTACCAGGTTTAATAGAAATGAATTTATCACCACTTTCTAAAGATAAATAAAATCTTTTCGTTGCTCCAATAAATTTAGAAGATTCTAATTTAGCAGAAAATATTTGTATATGAGACCAATCATGTGGACTTTTATCAAAATTAAAATCTTTTGGAAATATATATACATCTTCAAAACGAAATCCAATAATTATATTATCATCTAGTTTAAATTTATTATTTGGATTATTGCATATTATTCTTGGTCCACCTAATCTTATCCATACTTCCATTTTTTCTTCTTCAAATAATTTTAAAACAAATCCCTGAAGAAAATTTGTCTCACCTAGAAAATTAGCAACAAAAATACTTTGAGGATTTTCATATAATTCATAAGGAGTTCCCATTTGAAGTATTTTACCAGCTCTCATTACAATTATCTTATCTGCGACAGCCATAGCTTGTTCCTGATTATGAGTGACTTGTATAGCAGTTAATCTTAAATCTTTAATCAAGTTCCTAAATTCGTGGCGGAAAACTTTTGAAACTTTTGGATCAAGCGATCCTAAAGGTTCATCCATAATTAATATTTTTGCTCCTGCAGCAATTGCACGTGCAATTCCTAACTTCTGCAAACCAGGTTCACCAAAAATATTTGGATAGTTATCTGCATATTCTAGCAAACCTACCAATTTTAAAGTTTCTTCAGCCTTATTTATAATATAATTATCTGGATAACCACGCATCTCTAAACCAAAAGTTACATTTTGCCAAATAGTCATATTCTCGAATATTTCAAACTGTTGGAATATAAATCCCATATCTCTATCTTCAGGAGGAATTCCTTCGATGTCTTTATCATCTATAAACACTCTTCCTTGCGTAGGTATTTCAAGTCCCGCAATCATTCTTAGTGTTGTTGTTTTACCACATCCACTTGGTCCAAGAAGAAATATATAATCTCCTTCATTAATCTTGAGAGATATATCATCAACAGCTAAAACTTTTCCTTCTTCAAATGTTTTTGTTATATTTTTTAATTCAATTGCTGGCATAATTATACAACTCCTGTTCTTGTTGTTCTTAATAAAATAATTAGAATAGCACAAAAAATAATAGCAATTAAACTAGCAAATATAGCACTTGGTATAGCACTAGCTTCAACCCAATCTACAATTAAAACAGGTATAGTTCTAATACCTCCCATCACAACAATAGTTGCACCCGTTTCCCCAATAGAACGGGTAAATACCATAATTCCACCTGCAATAATACCCTGTTTAATATTAGGAAGAGTTATTTTTCTAAATACTGTTAAATTAGAAGCTCCGAGTGTACGTGCTGCTTCTTCTACACCTTTGTTGGATCTTTCGAGAACACCAATAATAGGTCTAACCATATATGGAAACGTAAATGTAATATGTACCAATAATATCATGAAAAATCCGGGGTAAAATAAATTAATTCCTTGAGGCCCCCAAAACAAAAATATTGTAAATCCTAGAGCAGCAGAAGGAATTGCTATTGGAACATCGAGCAGAGTATCTAAAATTGCAATTGCTCTCCCCCATTTTCGTCGTACAATAATGAAGGCCAATGGTATTCCGAATATAAGATTGATTAAAACAGCCAAACCTGCTATTTGAATGGAATTCATGAAAGCTATATATAAAAAAGCCCATTTATTATCCTCAGCAAACATTTGTTCCGAGATTTCTGGACCTGAAATCTGAGAGAGAATATAAAATGATGGAATAATTATTAAAAGAAGTAAAAAAATAATTGCTAATATATTTCTAAGATGGCGTAAATAATTATTACTTAATTTTTTTTCTATTTTCGGCCATACTTTTTTAACTGGAAATCCCACTTTTCTTGTAAAAAATTTTACTGAAAATAATAATATTAAAGAAATTGCTATCATGATTCCAGCCAAGAATGAAGCTGAAGGTAATTTTAATTGTCTACGAAATCCTACAATTACAAGAGGAGCTGTATCAATTAATCCAGAAAGAATAATAGTTGCACCTGTTTCTCCTAGACTTCGCGTAAAACCTAGGATTGCTCCTGCTATGATTCCTTCTTTCATTAATGGAAGAGTTATAGTTCTAAAAACAGTAAATCCAGGAGCTCCAAGAGTTCTAGCCGCATCATCATAAAGAGTATCAGCTTTTTCTAATACAATTTTCATATTTCTGACAATATAAGGGAATGTAAAAATTATATGACCAAATAATACTAAATTATATCCAGGTGTAATACCAAATAAACCCCAGAATAATAATACTGATATTCCAAGAGAACCTGTAGGAACTGCTAAAGGTAGGTCAATTAGGGAATCTAATAATTTTTTGCCTTTAAAATTATATCGTGTCAATATTATGGATATAGGAAAAGCTAATATTATATCAATACTTACAGCTAATCCTGCAATGGAAAATGAATTTACTAAAGATTTTAAAATAATATTCCATTGTAAATCTCCTATTAACTCATCATTAAATATATCTTCATTTATAGATGGAATATTTAAGAAGATATTAAAAAAAATATATATAACAGGTCCAATTACTATTATAACAAAAAATATAATTGTTATTGCATCGAGACCTTTCCTATATAAAGGTTTTGAAAAAAACCGATCTATTCTTAAAGCTAAGGATAATTTAGCTTCTTTTTCTAATTCGGATGGTTCTAAAATAATTTCTTGTTTACTCAATTTTATCCTTTTTTTTTATAATATTTTAGCCGTTAGCTTTACATAATAACCATAAATCCGGAATTCTCAATAATACATCTCCATCTTTTGGAGCGTTTAATTCGGGAACTGTTATGTTATATGCGATCCCATTTTTTTCATAATTAAATACTTCGGGATCTAAGGTAATTGATGAATTAATAGGTCTAAATCCATATTTCATAGCTGATTCTACTGTTCTAGTTTCCTTAAGAAATTTAAGAAACTCTTCTGCTACATATCGTTGTTTTGCTGAGATCCAATTGGAGTTTAATATACAAAAGGGATGATCACTATATAATGTTCCTTCTTCAGGATAGATAGCGATAATCTTACCTCCAGTAGCAGAATTATATATATCTTTAATTAAATTCTCATAGAGAAAAGCTATGCTTAAAGTATTAGGGCCTCCCTCTTCCATATATGTAGCAAGAAAACCTGTGGATTTTCCATACATAACAGCACTTGATTCAAAAACTTTTAACCAGTTTTGATTCATAACATTTGTAAGATCATTCATTGTTAAATTTTCTGAAGGTGTACCTGAAGCTGTAGAGAGGGCCATAATAGTCGTCATAAATCCAGAATTAGATAATCTTGGATCTGTATGAGCCATTTTTAAATTTACATTAGGATTTAGATTTAAATTATAGAGGTCTGAAAATCCTTTTATATTATATGTTTGATTTATTGATTCCCATGTAGCAATAACAATTGGAGAATAAATTATTTTTACAGCTTCGCTTATATTTACAATCGGAGTTTTACTCTTCGTTAATTCAGCCCATTTTGAATTTAATATGGGCATCCATATTGAGCTTGCTGGACTCCAAATAGTAGGAAAAATTTCACCATTCAAAATACTGATTAAAGAGTCACTCGAACCATAAGGATGTAGATCAATTGTTATCTTATCATTGGGATGATTTTTTTCCCACTCATCCAAAAAGTCATTATATGCTACACTTATCCAACTAGCTTTTTCGGAACTATAAATAATAGTAATGTGTGTGGAATCCTCACTTCCTATAATAATATAAGTTGAAATGATACCAATAAAAAATCCTAAGATAAAAAAGCTTACGATTTTTAGTTTATTATTTTTTTTAATTTTACGAGATTTAATCATCGTTAAAATAACTATATTTTTTATTTGAATAATTTAATTGAGATTATGAAATAAATGAACGGATATAATTATCCAATAAGACGTAAGAAATACCTGCAAATATCCCTATAATTAAAACTGCAATAAAAATAATTTTTATTTTCATATAAGTTGATATATTAAATACTTAGTATCTATTTTATTTAAAATTTATAAAATATTGTTCTATGTATTGAGGTTTATAGAGGTTTTTTACTTATTAAATTAATACAAATATTATATATAGAACTATATAATTTACATAGTTCTTCTTTAAAAAGATTATAAAAAGGTAATAAAGCTTTTTTAAAAAGGATTATGGAAGTTATTTATAATGACATAGATTTTTTCTCATTTATTCGATCATATCACCTAGAGAATATTCTATTATATAATATTCAATATGATATTTTATCATATGAAACCACTTCAAATCACGAGAAAATCACCTAATCATGATGAAATGGTCGAATATTATAGAAAAGAGGAAGATCTACGGCTAAAAGAACGATATCAAGCTCTTTATTTACTCTGTGAAGGAAATAATTGTACTGAAGTCGCAAAAATAATAAAACGATCAAGGAGGACAGTACTTAATTTGCTTCATGCGTTTAATAAAGGAGGTTTAGATGCAATTGTTCCCATTCTTCCTCCTGGACGAGCCTCTCGTCTTACAAAAGAACAAAAAGTGATATTACGAGATGATGTGTGTACTCACCCCCATGAATTGGGGTATGAATTTAGTAATTGGGAAGCAAAAAGTGTTGCATTTCACATAAGTAAGAAATTTGACGTAGAATTAGGAGCTCGGCAAGCTCATAGATTACTTCATGAATTGGGATTTACGCTACAACGTCCAAAGTATCGCTTTAAAAAAGCAGATCCGAAGCAACAAGTAAAATTCATCTACCAATTCCAAAAAAAGTGGATTCTCTCAAACCCGACGATGTAGTGTTATTTCAAGATGAGGCAAGTGTTCAATTTTCTCCAACAATCACGCGCACCTGGTCTTTAAAAGGTCTGCAACCAGAAGTGTTCACATCGAGTAGTCGATTACGTCAAAACCTCATTGGTGCTGTAGACCCAAAAGCTGGAAGAGTACACGTGGCATTTTCTGATACTTTGAAAACAGAGCAATTCCAACATTTTCTTGAAGGTCTTCTTTATAGATATAAGGATTCAGGAAAGATTCTTATGATCTTGGACAACGCTCGAATTCATCAAGCTAAAGTACTCCAACTTTTTCTAAAAGCTAATGAAGAAAAGCTTGAACTCCTTTATTTACCCCCCTATTCTCCTGATCTGAATTCAATGGAATGGTTTTGGAAATTTTTACGCAAACAGGTAACCCATAACACATTTTTTGATTCATACAAAAAATTCCAGAGAGCTCTCACAAAATTTATTAGAAAATTCATAAGAACATCTATGGAAATTCAAACAAGATGTAGTTATGAGAAATTACTTATGGCAATATAAATATTAATAACCCATTCTTATCAAGTGTTATTCACATCCAAGAAAGAAAGTAATAAAACTAGGAGAATTAGAAAAAATGGGACTATCTCATATAAGGGAAAATGGTATTCAATAGACTATAAATTAGGTGTTGAGACCGTAGAGGTACAAGAGAAAAACCAGGGCCAGAATCTATTAGTGTACCTAAACGATATACTAATAAAAACTTTAAATCTATAAAATCTATTTTTATTCCTTAATTATTTTTTTTTATTTAATGTAATTATTAATCCCAAAATAAGAAGAAAAAACACGATGTTACTGACAAAAAGTGACAAAATTAAAATCCACATTTACTGACAAAAATAGAGTATACATAACAAAATAAAAAAGAAAAAATATAAAAATTTTAATTAGGTAAAAACTTTAATAATTGCTATAAGAGGCTTTCCCTAACTTAAGAAAGAGTAAAAAATTTGGATAAAATAATGACACATCAACTCAATAGACCGGGACTTTTAGCAATAAATATAACCTTATTTCTCTCTATCTTAACTTACTTCTTTTATTTCATTAAAAGTTTCGTCTTGGTTGATATAGATACGATTAATGTGTTAACCCGACTGGATGAAGGTGAAATTTATTTATATTCTCCTTCTATGTTGGCACCATGGTTTATAAAAGTATTTACAGACCTTTATTTCTTTGTTAGCGGAATTTGGGACCCCTTTTTTGGAGCAGCAATGTTATATTCCTTATCTTCAGCTGTAATCATTGTTATTGTTTTTAACCTTCTCTATTCTCTTACTCGAAAATTAATACTTTCTATTTTTGGTACAATGTTAATCCTATTCAATTTTGGATTCTGGTATTTAACAACCGTAATGGAAAACAACATTCTAAACATGGTCTTTGATTGCCTATTTATATTTTTCTTAATCAAATATATAAAACTCCCTGAGACTAGTAATAAAAAAAAGAAATTGGTGTATGAAATCTTAATGGGTATATCATTAGGATTTGCTATTTGCACTCATTTATCTTCTGTACTTCAGGGATTTCTGGTTTTTCTAATACTATTTAAAAAAGGAATTTCGGGTAGGTACAAATGTTAGTGATAAAAATGCATAAATTGATTTATTTTAGAATATTTCTCCTAAAATTATAATTTAATAAAAGAATATATTCTTCCATCACTGAATTTTGTACGCACCGGAATTTCATTGAAAATAAAGGTATTAATTCTTTTAAAGATAATTTTTGTTACAGGTTTATTCGTCTTATTAGTAATTATTTGGTATACTACAGCTTTAGGCTGGAATTTCTATGATTATTTTAACTTTCATAACTATACTCGAGGATTTTACTCAGAACAGCATCAATATTTCATCCTTTATTCTGGAGAAGATCTTCTTGGATATATTCATCTGATTGCTACAGGAATTTCAACGTTGTTTTTAGGATTTTCTTATTCAATTCTCCATACAGCTTTCTTTTTTTCGTTTATACTATTTATCCTTATTTTCTTCTTTATGGTAATTAAAAAAAGAAAATTGATCTATTTTGTCTTTATTTTCTCAATTGTATTTCATTCTGTAAATTCTATTCTGTATCAACCGTCCGCATTCGAACGATGGGATACTATTTTAATATCTTTTATTGCTTTATGTATTCTTTTTATAAATGATTTTATAGAATTTTTAAAGAGAAAAAATAAGATTTGGCAAATTAATTTCTTATTCCATAAATTTCACGTTAAATATAAATATATCTATTTTACATTAACGATAGTCTTTTCTTTATCTATAATACCATACGCATATTTTTTATTAAAGCTTCAAGCTCCAAATATTTATAGATGGCAAAGTCCCGATAAATTCTATATCATTATTAATGCTAATTTAGGTGAAAATGATACATTAATTTCACACATAGCTAAAGAAGATGCAAGAGTTCGAAACGCTGTGATTATGGGAGATTATTTTTTCTTTGAAAAATGTACTTTTTTGGAAATGCAGGACTCAACTGATCTCGATATGCTAAAAACGCAAATAATAAATGATATTGGAAATGGTAATTATTATTACATAACAAATAAGACGATTCTACATGTCTATAATGATTGGAAGGATAATTTTACTTATAGTCTAATGTATTCCGATGAACATAACGTTTTCAATTATTATTATATAAGTATGATTTAGATTTGAAGGATACATTTTATTACATTTGTTTTTAACAAATTTTCTTAAGTGGAGGAATTAATAAAAACATATATAATAAAATTATCTAAATTTAGGGCTAATTTTACAAGAGAAGGATCATTTATAAAATAGCGGTTTTTTTAAATTTC
>CAZGJX010000125.1:0-10460 GCA_964525635.1 uncultured archaeon | reverse complement strand
AGAGAAGAAATGATATGGAAAAAACTTAAAAATTTAATGCGTTATAAATAGTTATTTCAGAAAAAACGTATAAAGTTAGTATAATAATAGAAGAATTAAAATGGATGAAAATATAAATAACAATAAAAATTCTAAAAATTATATTTTGAGAAAATCTAATATATTAATTCAATTGTTTATCATTTTAATCGCAATATCTTTTACTATTAGTTTTTTTTATTTAACTCTTGAAATTCATAATATATTGAATGATATTTTAATGCCTCTATTTCCTGGAGGGCATACACCCTCTCTTCCAGGATCAGAGTCATTTGAAAGTGCTAGAATAATAGGTTTAATTTGCCTTATATTTATAATATTAATCATAATTTTAGGATTTCTAATTAAAAAATTATCCTTATCTTCTATAGGTAATTTTATTTTATTTCTACCTATATTTGGACATTTTTTATTTCAGATGCTTTTGTTGGTGGGGATTCAGGCTTTTCAAGCTATTTTAATACCTTTAGACCAGATCAACACTAATTATCAAATTGATATACTATCACTTGGTTCGATTCTTAAATTACCTGCTGTTTTTGTTTATAATGGTACTAATATAAGCAATCCATGTACTGTAATGAATAATATTAGCTATATATTTATAATAATTGGACTTTTCATATTTTCCATTGGTGTAGTTAATTGGTTTCAAGGAACGATTAAAAAAAAGAGAATTTTTACTTATTCAATCTATAAATATTCACGACATCCTCAATATTTAGGTTATCTCATTTGGAGTTATGGTATTTATCTTTTAACATTAAACGCCACTATTAATTATTTTCCCGGATGTTATTATTTTGATTATACATTTATGTGGCTTATTCAAGCATTGATAATCATTGGAATTTGCTTATATGAAGAAGTTATAATGAATGAAAAATATCAAAAAAAAAATGAAATTTATGCAGAAGATTATTTAAAATATCCAGAAAAATATGAAAAATACACAGAAGAATATATAAAATCTCCTGGAAAATTTCCAGAAAGCTATGCAGCATATAGAAGGAAAACTTCATTTTTAATTCCTCTTCCCAAATATATTAAACTGTTATTTCTGGAGCCATCCAGAATATTCTGTAAGAAAGAATTTCCAGAGAATAGAAGAAAAGTATTTTTTATAGTATTGTTTTGGGGTATGGTTATTATTGTTATCTCCTTTTTTTTTAAATCTTGTCTTATTATAGATTATCCTTAAAAACTCTCTTATTCAAAAATATAATAAACATGATAATACAATTTAAAGAAGCAAAAAATATAATAACAAAAAGCAATATACCTGGCGTAGATTTTGTTATTAATCCATATATAGGATGTCAGCATGGGTGTATTTACTGTTATGCTGAATTCATGAAGAGATTTACAGATCATAAAGGTGAAAATTGGGGCGATTTCTTAGACATAAAACAATTCAATATTGATAAAATAAAACCAGAAAAATATAATGGAAAAACAATTTTAATTAGTTCTGTAACAGATCCTTACATCCCATTAGAATTAAAATATAAAAATACACAGAAGATATTAGAATGTCTTATAGGGACTAAAGCTAAGGTTTCTATTCTTACTAAATCCCGATTTGCAGAAAGGGATATTAAACTGTTTAAGAAATATGAAAATATAGAAGTTGGAATCTCAATATGCACCTTAAATGAGAATTTCGCAAAAATAATTGAGCCTCTGGCATCAAAACCAGAAGATAGATTAAATTTAATTGAAAAATTACATAAAAATGGAATTAAAACATATATCTTCATTTCCCCTATTTTTCCTAAAATAACTGAATACATAAAAATAGTTGAGAATTCTTTAAAATTTACAGATTATTTTATGTTTGAAAATCTAAATTTTCGACCTCATAATGTATCACGTATTTTTAATATAATAAACAATAATTTTCCTGAATTATTATCAATCTATAAAGATTTTCAAAGAAATCATTCGAATTGGGATAAAATAGAAAAGGAAATCAATAATCATTGTAAAAGTAATAATATTCAATATTTAATTGAATTTCATCATGGGGGTTTTTCTAATCTTTAGCTAATTTATAATTAATATATTAAAAAAAGAGAATAGTAATTTAAAGGGATTCTTCTTTAGTTTTATGCGGTTTCACTACTTCTTTTTTTTCTTCCATTTTCTCAGAAAAAGAATATCCATAATAATAATAATAATAATATAGAATAACAGCTATAAGAAGAAGTGGTGTATAATGTCGATGGATAGACATTATACTTATTGACCAAAAGATCATAGACGCAACTGAAATTATATCTAAAATTATTTCTTTGGGTTGAGTTTTCCACCAAATCCAACCTGATTTTTTTAAATTATTCATAGTTAAAATACTCATGATCGGGATAAACAAAACACAATAATATTTATACATACCCCGAGGGAAGAATATTGTCATTGAAATAAATAGAATAAGACTTATCACTAGAGTATTTTTATCTAAATCATCATTGTCTTCAGTAAATAATGCATAACACAAATATGTAATTATACAGCTTGAACCTAATAAGATGTAATATTCTACTAAAAAATTAACACGTGTAATTAAATAAGTACTATTAGTTCCTAAATCTTCTCCTATTTGATAAAAAGATACCGTAAAATCAACAGGGAAACCTATACTGGGGGGTATTGCATCAGGTGGTAAACCCGTATTTAAAATATAATCAATATAACTTGGCCATTCTGGATAAGTAGGTAATATATATGGAAGAGATAATATAAAAATAGGTATAGTAAAACAAAGAAACATTATGAATAAACCTTTAAAGAGATCGTATATTCCTCCAGAAATTTTCTTCCTTTCTTGAACCGTAACCTCACTAATTTTAATTTGAATACAATTACTTTTATGTTTTGGGAGCTTTTTTATATATTTAATGATTATAATTGGGAGAAAAACTATCGCAAATTGTTTACTCATTACAGAAAGAGCTAAAAAGAACATTGAATAATAATAGCGATCATCAATAAGAAAATATACTGAAATCATTAAAAAGAAAGTGAACACTGATGTGTTCAACCATATATAGTCCGTATAAAATAAACAAAGAGGATTTGCCATATATAGAAGGCAAGAAATTGAAGCCGCAAGTTTATTTTTCCAAACTTTATAGACAATTTCCCAAACAACTATTGCTGTAAGAATATCACATAATAGAAGAGGTAAACTTACACTTAAACTTGATTGGCCAAAAAAACTGAACATAGAAATTATATAAAGAAATAAGGGTGGATAAAGTAAACCAAACTCAGATGTGTAAGGGTGTTTTCTTGAATATAGATTATTAACAAATTCCATAAAAAATCCATAGAAATCTGAATAACCTTCAAGATTCCTAAAACTATAAAGACCTTCCATATTTAGTAAATAAATTTTACCACTTTCATCCTGATAAAGTGCAAATATATATATCAAGATTTTAACAATGAATCCTATTAGAAATATAAAAATTAAAGATTTTCTTTCAATAAGATATCCCTTTGATTTAGAAAAAAAAATACCTAAATTACTAATATAAGGTCTATTTATTTTGTCTTCAGAGTTTTTGTTTATATTGGCCATTTCTAATCCTTATTTTATAGTAATTTAAAAAATCAATTATATTTAATTTACAATATCAGAACGATTTCTGTTAAAAAATATTAATATAGCGATGTATAAATGTTTTATTTATCAATTCAAAAAAAAGTAATTTATAATTAAATGAGTTTTAACTATTATATTTATATATTTAGGAGATAGCACCAATAAATCTATCTGATTTTTATGAAGTATATTTTTAATTGTTTATAACATTATTTTTTTATATAATAATTGTAAAAAAATATGTATAAACCTTGTATGGGGCAAGTTATATATAAAAATAAGAGAAAAATAATTTAAAGGGATTCTTCTTTAGTTTTATGTGGTTTTACTACTTCTTCTTTTTCTTCCATTTTTTCAGAAAAAGAATATCCATAATAATAATAATATACTATAATCACAATAAGAAGAAGTGGTGTATAATGTCGATGGATAGACATTATACTTATTGACCAAAAGATCATAGACGCAACTGAAATTATATCTAAAATTATTTCTTTGGGTTGAGTTTTCCACCAAATCCAACCTGATTTTTTTAAATTATTCATAGTTAAAATACTCATGATCGGGATAAACAAAACACAATAATATTTATACATACCCCGAGGGAAGAATATTGTCATTGAAATAAATAGAATAAGACTTATCACTAGAGTATTTTTATCTAAATCATCATTGTCTTCAGTAAATAATGCATAACACAAATATGTAATTATACAGCTTGAACCTAATAAGATGTAATATTCTACTAAAAAATTAACACGTGTAATTAAATAAGTACTATTAGTTCCTAAATCTTCTCCTATTTGATAAAAAGATACCGTAAAATCAACAGGGAAACCTATACTGGGGGGTATTGCATCAGGTGGTAAACCCGTATTTAAAATATAATCAATATAACTTGGCCATTCTGGATAAGTAGGTAATATATATGGAAGAGATAATATAAAAATAGGTATAGTAAAACAAAGAAACATTATGAATAAACCTTTAAAGAGATCGTATATTCCTCCAGAAATTTTCTTCCTTTCTTGAACCGTAACCTCACTAATTTTAATTTGAATACAATTACTTTTATGTTTTGGGAGCTTTTTTATATATTTAATGATTATAATTGGGAGAAAAACTATCGCAAATTGTTTACTCATTACAGAAAGAGCTAAAAAGAACATTGAATAATAATAGCGATCATCAATAAGAAAATATACTGAAATCATTAAAAAGAAAGTGAACACTGATGTGTTCAACCATATATAGTCCGTATAAAATAAACAAAGAGGATTTGCCATATATAGAAGGCAAGAAATTGAAGCCGCAAGTTTATTTTTCCAAACTTTATAGACAATTTCCCAAACAACTATTGCTGTAAGAATATCACATAATAGAAGAGGTAAACTTACACTTAAACTTGATTGGCCAAAAAAACTGAACATAGAAATTATATAAAGAAATAAGGGTGGATAAAGTAAACCAAACTCAGATGTGTAAGGGTGTTTTCCTGAATATAGATTATTAACAAAATCCATAGAATATTCATAAAAATCTGGATAACCTTCAAGATTCTTAAAACTATAAAAATCTTGAATGTCTTGAAAATAAAGTTTACTTTCATCCTGATAAAGTGCAAATATATATATCAAGATTTTAATAATGAATCCTATTAGAAATATAAATATTAAAGATTTTCTTTCAATAAGATATCCCTTTAGTTTAGAAAAAAAAAAACCTAAAGTACTACTATAAGATCTATTTATTCTTTCTTCTGAGTTTTTATTTAATTTAGACATTTCAAACCCTTATCTCATAGTAATTTATGAAATCAATATATTTAATTTACAATCAGAATGATTTTTGTTTAGAATTATTAATATAGTTATATTTAAATGTTTTATTTTTCAAATCTATAAAATGCAATTTATGATAAGATGATTTTTAACTAAATTTTATTTATATATTTAGGAGATGGAACTAATAAATCTATTTGTTTTTTATGAAGTATATTATTGGTTCGTTAAAATTATTATTTTCTATTTGAATTGAAGAAAAACTTGACCAATCGAATTATTTATTTTAATAAAAAAAATATAGAAATTAATAAAATAAAAAAAGTAAAAAAAATTGTTCAATATAATTTATTTTCATATGGAATGATTATTGATATGTGGCGTAAAAAAAAAGAAAGAATTCCTTCTGAGAATTTTTGTATATTATGCGGAAGATACACTAATGATAAAAAATTCCCCTCAGAAGATTGGACAAACCAATTTTTTGTATGTAATAATTGTAAAAAAGTATGGTGTGCATCATGTATGGGACAAGTATCCGGTTTAGGTCCCAATAAAACTCATAAATTGGGAAAAAAAGGAGCTATAAACTGCCCAGATTGTGGTAAAACTGCGTTTATGATTAAATTACCTACGAATTTACCTTTTATACAGAAGAAAAATGTTGAAATTGTTTCTGATATCTCTCAAATAGGTGACACACCAAACTATTGTACATATTGTGGTGAAACAATACCTGAAGATGCACAATTTTGTCATATCTGTGGTACAAAACAAAAATAATTTCCCTATAACCTTTTTTAATTTATTATTTTTTGTTCCTTAATACATAGAGAAACTATATAATTTATATAAATCAAATCTTAATATAATAAAATAAACTCTTAAAAAAAAAATAAGTGTTAATTATGATAAATTGGATCTTAGGTGGAATTTTTGTAATATGGATTATGATAAATAGATTTGGTAAAGACGGTAAAATTGAGGACCAACCTCTTGGATTACCTCGTGGAACTGTGAGAGCATTGATAACCATATTAATTGTATCTTTTCCCTTCACATATTTAATTTTTGAACAAGATATACCTGGATTAATTCTGAATATAATCTTTATTTTAATAGCATTTTATTATGAAGCAAGAAAGACCGAGAAGGAAAAATTGGGTAGAATTATAAAAGAAATAAAAGGATCAGATGAATTAATTATAAGTGAAAAAAAAGCGAAATATCCTCTTTATTTACCTAAATATTCAGTAAGAATTCTATTATTATCTATTTTAATATTAACAATAACCATAAACGAATTTGGACCAAAAATTTCTTTCGAATCTAAAAATACACTAATTGATATTTTAATTATCATGGCCCTATTTGTTATTGGATTAATCATAAGGGGAATTAAGAATTATCAACAGAATTTACATACCAAAGAAAAAATCCGAAATATGAAAGATTATCAAAATCTCTCTGATATTGAAATCGTTGAAAATTTAATGAATCAAAAACATACATGGTTTCAAAAAACAGGACGTAGTATACTTTCGTTATTTATGCTTGGATCAGTGATATCCGCTCTATTCCTTTTCCAATTTGATTTAGATCCTAGGCTATTGATTTTCGATATAACTATTCCAATACGCGAATCATTATTATTGTTAACAAATTTCTATTTCGGTTTCAGAGATTAAATTCTCTTTCTCTAATTTTAACTACATTTTATTTTTTTTTATTTGATGAATGAGAATTTTATAATGATTCTTTTGATTGAGTTGGATAAACACTAAAAAATATCATACTATAAGAATTTTCTATCAAATAAGAGAGATAAATTAAAAACTAATAAAATAATGGGAATTTATAGATAAAAATAGAATTATTATAATAACTATATAATAAATAAAGATATTGTCTTAAATTTAAATATTATAAGCATTATTTTCCAGATATTTATCAAAATATTATTAAAATTTAAAAGTAAAATTTACATATATCTGAAAATTATTCAATTATTAGATATAAAAAATAAAAATCTAAAGGGAATAATAACTGAAGAATAAAGTTCGGAGAACAATAGGTGTATTAATAGGTAGGATGGAAGAAACATATCAAATTCAAGTTTGGCCAGGAATTTCTACTGAAGCTAAAAAAAGAGATGTTAATATTATTTATTTTACGGGAACTTCATTTAAATCTCCTTATTTTCCTAGTTCCCAAATGAATATTGTTTATGATTTAGTAAGTTCAGATCTTATTGATGGATTAATTGTCTTTTCAGGACCTATAAGTAATTTTATTGGTTATGTGGAGTTATGCGAATTTTTGAAGAAGTATCAAAATCTACCAATGGTTAGTCTAGCTATAAAAATACCTGAAGTTCCAAGTATCTTAGTTGACAATTCAGTTGGTTTTCGAGAAGTTATTTCTCATTTAATTGTTAAACATAATTATAAACGAATTGCCTTTATTCGGGGACCTGTTGATCATCCTGAAGCAAATGCACGGTATGAAACGTATTTATCCGTATTGGATGAATTTAATATCAAATACGACCCTGAGCTTGTAGTAAACGGTGACTTTATTGAAATAAGTGGGATAAAAGCAATTGATATATTATTAGATCAGCATAAAGTAAAATTTGATGCTATCGTTTCATCTAATGATGATATGGCTTTTGGAGCATTAAAGGCACTTCAACGAAGAAATCTTTTTGTACCAAATGATATTGCCATTGTTGGTTTTGATGATGTATCTAGGAGTACTCTATGCAATCCTCCTCTTACTACTGTCAAGCAACCTTTATACGAACAAGGAAAAAAAGCATTAGAAATGATACTCGATATGATTGAAGAAAAAGATATTGCAGATGAAATAAGATTACCTACAGAGGCAATATATCGGAGATCCTGTGGATGTTTTCCAGAGAGATTCTCTCAAATAACTCAAGTAAAAAATCCTCAAAAATATCCTTCTCCATATACATCAATAAAGGAAATAGAACAAGAGATTCTTTCAGAATTATTCCAAATTGCTAAAAACCATGATGTTAATATAGATAGTTCTGTTTTAAAAAAAATTCTGGAATCTTTTATTTTAGGAATAAAAGAAAGCAATTATTTATTATTTATAAGTGTTTTAGATGGCATACTTAGAAAAGAGATGATTAAGAATCGAAGGATATCCTATTGGCATCAAATTTTTTCAAAATTATATGATTCCATCATTCCTTTTTTTTATTTTGATAATGCTGTTGTATCACATATTGAAAATCTAATCCTCAGGGCTCGTAATTTACTTGAAGAGATTTTATTTCAAAGAGAAAGTATTAGACGAGAAGAAGATAAAGAAAATCTCCTTATGATTAACACCATAAGACAAGTATTAATGAGTACCTATAGTATTAAAAAACTTTCAGAATCAATTAATAATGAACTTCCTAAAATTGGGATAAAAAGTTTTTATTTCTCCCTTTTTGAGGATTACAGTGGGCCAACTACTTGGTCAAGGTTGATATCTGCATATACAGAGAAAGGTTTTTTTCAGCTCGACTTAGAAAAAGGTGGAAAACGATTTAAAACAAAAAATTTAGTACCTAAAGACTATTTACCAAAAAATAGACAATATAGTTTAATTGCTGAAACTTTATTCTTTAGAGATGAAAACATATTTGGTTTTATTGTATTTGAGCAACCAGAGGATATTACAGAAGTAGAAATTTTGTCTCGAAATATTGGCATTGCTTTAAAGGGTACATTACTAATTCAAGAACGTGAGTTACTTCTAAAAAAATTAGCTTATTCTAATAAAGAACTAGAAGAATTTGCATCTATTGTAGCACATGATTTAAAACAACCATTAATGGTTATAATGGCTTCTTTGGAAATGTTAAAAGAAACAAATACTAATAAATTAGATTCTAATTCTATAGAATTGATAGATTTTTCTATAGAAGGATCAAATAGAATGAAGAAAATGATTACAGATCTTCTTAATTTCTCAAGAGTAACGACAAGTAAAATGGAATTTATTGAAATAGATTTAGAATCTATTTTATCACATGTATTATCCGATTTGAAAGTTTTAATAGATGAAGCTAAAGCAAGTATTACCCATGATCCCTTACCAACCATTTTTGGAAGTAAAACACTATTAATTCAATTATTTGAGAATTTAATTAATAATGCTATAAAATTCCGGGGTCAAAAAACACCCCAAGTCCATATTGGTGCAGAAATGAAAAATAGCAAATGGATCTTTTCTGTTAAAGATAATGGAATAGGTATTGATAAAAAAAATTATAATAATATATTTCAAATATTCTTTAGATTACATACTAATGAAGAATACAAAGGAACTGGGATTGGATTAGCAATATGTAAGAAGATTGTTGAAAAACATGATGGAAAAATCTGGGTGGAGTCAGAACTTGGAAAAGGATCAACTTTTGTCATCGAATTACCAAAAAAAAAGAAAAAAAGTAGAACAAAAAAAAATCACTCTTATTCCAATGTTTTAATTTAAATTTAGCTGATAGATGTGATATTTAAACTCAATTAACTTTATTTAACCAGTTCGCTTGATGATGTGATATCCAAATTTTGATTTTACTGGTTGGGATATCTCACCAATTTTTAATTTAGTACATGCGTTCCAAAATTCTTGAACCATATCACCTTTAGAAAATTCACCCAAGTTTCCCCCCTTTCTTTTACTTGAACATTCAGAATTCTCTTGTGCAAGTTTATTGAAATCTCCTCCTGATTTTAATGTATCATAGATCTCTTGTGCTTTAGTTAATTTTGGTACTAAAATATGAGATGCTTTAATTTTCCCACCTTTTATTGATACCCCCCCTTTTCCGCTACCTTTATTTCCTTGAGCTTTTTGGGGAGGTTTTCCATATTTATTTTTTCCCATGTTTCTATATAATCTTAAATTATTCTTAAATTTACCACTAAAATTGCGAAAAATCACATCTCTTTACAGCAATGTCATTAAGTTAAGCAATCACTTTTTTTTTATACTTCCAAAAC
>CAZGJX010000124.1:0-10488 GCA_964525635.1 uncultured archaeon | reverse complement strand
TATCTTTTCTCGTGGATAGATCTTATAAATGATCCTTCTTTTGTAAAATTAGTCGTAAATTTAATTATGATTATTTTTTTTGTATTATCTCCTATTTTTCTTGTATTATCTTATTTTTTTTTAATAAATATTAAAGAAAAACCAATCATAGCAATATTTTTCATATGGTGATTTCCAAATACCATATATATGATTATTTGGGAAAATAATAATCATAGCTGGAGTTGAGTATCTATTAACTCAAAATTATATGTGAAATTAGTTGAAAAAAGGAAATCCCACAGTGAAATAGATGGTTATATACCTTATTAGTTATTATCTCTATTTCTATATATTGAATATTATTAGATAAAGTATTTACTATATTATTTATAGATATTAGAAATGTATTTTTGATTTATCAAATTGAGTTAATTCATTTTTAACTATTAGATAATTAATATTTATCAAATCATTTTTTTGTTGTTGCCAGATTTTCTGCTTTTATGTCAAACCATTCCTTTATAAAGAATATCATTTCATTAACTATATAATATGTAAAATTATATTGTTTTTAAGAATTAATTTGTCATTCCATTTTTCAAAACCACAATTGTTGTTGAATTTTTAAAATAATCCAAAAATTTCCAGAAATAATCTTAAAATTATTAAGAAACTCACTAAGTATCTCGTTAAAAAATGACTTTAGAAAGTTATCTTACTACATTTAAATAATGAATTATTTTTAATCATTTTTAATAAGATGATAAAGTCTTACATTACCATCAGTCTCAGCATTAATAACTTCAAATCCATTATTTGTGATGTAATCTTCGATATATTTCATTATCTCTTTGCCAAAATTCTCTTTTTTAAAATCTGCTTTTGTAGTTCCCGAGGAGCTAGTAATGGTCAACGAGCGAGCTAATATATTAATTGCTATTGTTTCAAGTTTCACCATAATACATTTTATATTGGATTTATAATTTAAAAATTTTTTGGACTATTTATGAAAAATTATCAATGAAATTTCAAAAACCTTCTTTATAAAAAATAATGGTTTATTTTTGGAAACCTATAATAATTGCGTTTTTCTATGAATTTCCAAAATAAATGCTAAATTTTCCAAAATAAGCCATAACTTTTCAAAAATAAAGAAAAAAAAAAAGTTTAATCATCAAATTGTAATAAATTTGAGTTTCCTAAAATAAACCATAATTGTTCAAAATAACTCAAAAATTATCAATTATTATTTATTTATGTTTTTTTGATCAGGACTTATACAAGGATGAACGCGAATATCAAAGGAATATGGATTTGAATTATTATTTTGCTCTAATCTATCTGTTATTTTTTTCAATTTATCCATCAAAATGTACATCCAATCTGCCAATTTAATATTTAGTGGGGAGTCATAAAATGGTACATGTGGTTTTATATCAACTACGGGTGTATTATTTATAGCATCTAATCCCTCCACAATTAAAATTTCTCCTTTTCTCTCGATGAGTTTAACAGTTGTTTTGCAAATCGGATTGGGTCTTACTGGAGAGCGTGTAGCAAAAATTCCCTTCATTGGCATATCCTTTAATCCAGCAGGATGCACTTTTTGAATTTGGCGAGCCTTATCAGGAACTTTATGTGTCCAAAAAAATACAATGATATGAGAAAAATCCTCAATCCCATCTAAGCAGTTTAAGTGTTCTTTATTTATTATTATCTTAGAAGTCATTAAATCGCTCCCTTGCTTTTTGGCTGAATCTATATCTAATTTTATATCTTTATTTACGCACTTTAAGACTTCTTTATCGGCTTTACTCTTCACAATTCCAATTGGTTTTACTATATAATCCGTCATATTTAAAAATTATAATTTATTCATTATTATTTAATATTTCATACTATTTTACATTTTAGTATTATTAATAATATTATTTGAAAATAGGATTATGTAGTAAGGAAAGTATAAAAGGAAATAGTGACAAATGTATCAATATATATTTTGTATTGGGATTTGTTGTTTTATATGGATTATTAATGGACGATGGATAATCCAATCAGCAAAAGAACATATAACTAGTGAAATCTATATCCATACTGGCTTGGGTATTTGTTTAAGCATACTTACATTTGAATTAACTCTTGGTATATTTTACATGTGGATTCGTTTTGATATTTTATGGTTAAAGATTAGTGGTTTCATCCTTTATATTCCTTCAGCCTATTTGGTTATAGCAGCAATGCATACCCTAAAACGTAGAGGAAAATCGCAAAAGGCTGATTTTACCGCTACCACTGTTCTTATAAATATAGGTATATATAGTGTTATTCGTCAACCCTTAACTTTAGGAATGGCAATGTGGTCCATTGCTCTCATTTTAGTTTTTCAGTCAATATTTGCATTAATCTTGGGAGTATCTTCTATTATATGTGTTAGGATGTCCGCTATAAAAGAAGTTGAATACAATATAAAAAAATTTGGAGATGATTACAAAAGATATTTGGAAAGGGTTCCCCTTTGGAATATTTTTAAAGGATTAAGCATAATTTTAAAAATGAAATAAAGAATATCAAATTGAAGAATTATGGTTTCTGAGAAAATCTGGAAAAGGATTTGGTTATTTTTTGGGATTGTTTTTATGTTTATATCAGTTTTTATGATATTTTTTGGACCCTTACTTGCATCAATAACGGGAACAAAACCATTCTCAGATCGTGCTAGAGCTATGATAAGTTTTTTCTGGATATGGATGTTTATATATAATGGATTAGGTTCCATTTTTCTTTATAAAAATACTGAAAAATATGAGATTCTATTAATTTTGGCAATTCCAGCAGGAATTATATTTACTATCCTTCAGATAATCTATATTATTATAGGATATTTTGAATTAGTTTTATCTGAAATAATTTGGGCCATATGTTCCTTATTATGGTCTCTAGTATCTATTTTATATTTTTTTGATAAAAAATACCTAAAGGAAAAATCTTAGTATGGAATTAAAAGGGCATAAGAAAAATTTTTAGTTTTATATTTTTAAAACTTTCTATAAGTAATTAACAGATTTTTTATAAGAATATTGATAAATCTTAAACTATTAAATAATAGACAAATTGGTTAATTAAAGGTATTTAATTATGGATGATAATGAAATACTAAAAGAATTAAGATCTTGCATAGATTGTAAAAATTGTATGGAAAAATGTGATACTTTTATCGTAACAAAAAATGAGGATCAATCCCCTAATGGTAGGTTGAAAATTGCTGAAAAAATTTTTCTAAACAAAGAGATCTCAGAAAAAGAACTCATTGGCATTTATACTTGCACTTTATGTGCAATTTGTGAATTAATTTGCTCACAAAACATTAAAATTACTGAAATTATACATGCATCTAAAGTTAGATTAGTTCAAAATAATATAGGTCCATTACAGATTCATAAAACAATTATTCAAGGAATTATTGAGAAAGGTAATTCAGTTGGAGGTAGACCTGAAGAGAGTATAAATTGGTTACCAAATGAGTATAAGGAAAATGAGATTTTTGAGAAAAGGGATTCTGATACACTTTTATTTTTTGGATGTATGTCATCATTTAAAGTTAAAGAAAGCGCAACTATATCCTACCAAATATTAAAAGAGGCTAATTTTGAATTCAAAATTCTAAAAAAAGAACCTTGTTGTGGAGAATATGTATATTCTGCAGGAAAATTAGATCTAGCAAAAACTATATTTAAAGAAAATATTGAATTATTTAAAAAATTGGGTATAAGAAATTTAATTGTGACCTGTGGTGGATGCTTATACGCATTTGATTATGTTTATCGTAAATATTTCAATGATTATAACATTAGGGTAAGACATATTATAGATGTGATTTATGAATTGGAGCAAGAAGGCAAAATAAAACTTAAACCTATAAACAAATCAATAACATATCATGATCCCTGTAGACTTGGAAGAAAATATAAAAATAGTTCTCTTTTTAATGAAGCTCGATTACTTTTAAAAAAATGTGGTTTAGAAACAAACGAAATTACTAAAGAACATCAAAACTGCCCATGTTGTGGAGCCGGTTCAGGAATTAGAGGTGTTGATAGTAATTTGTGTATTAAAATTGGGAAAAAATTATTTGATAAAATAAAAACCAAAGAAATAGTTTCTTCTTGTCCTTTATGCATTTTTAATTTTAGATATGTTAATTATAAAAATCAAATGGATAAGGAAAGTAAATACATTACTGACTATATTTTTGAATCTATGAAAAAAAAAGAAATTTTAAATGTGTAATTTAATAATTTACACTTTTTTTGAATTTTTATATAAATAATCCAATAATATAAATAATAATTAATATAGCTAATGCAAATTTGTAGGATTTGGGAAAAAAACGATTAGGTACGGAATCCATATAAGTCAAATAATCAGTTTTGTATTTTGGAATGAGTATTTTATATTCTTCATATATTCCATTTAAAGCACTTGTACTCATTATTATAAAAGCAAAAAGTAGCATTAGAATAGAATCACAAATATAAAAGAATCCAAGAATAATAATCATAAACATACAATACATAGGATGTCGTATTTTTGAATAATAACCATCTTTGATTAATTTCATTATTTGATGATTTTGATCATATGTAATAGAGAATTGTTTACTTATTTTAGATAAATTAATAATAGCAAATATTATTATTCCAAACCCTATTATGAGATTTAATAGAGATTGAATAATTAAATTAAAAATCTTGAAGAATACATTAATAATATTCCAATTATATGATATAGTCCATATTAAAATATTAATTAGTAGATAAATGATTATACAACTTGTTCCCATGAGACTTAGAGCAAACAATTGTTTAATCAATTTACGATTCTTCAAAAAAATAGGATCATATATTTCAAATTTTTTATTTTTTTCCATATTTTAATTTCCTTTTCATGGTCTAATCTTTTATATCGTTTTAAATCCTTATTATTATATAAAGGATTTATAGTCCAATTTTATGAGATGAATTCCATGATTATATAGATAGATTTTCTATATAGGAAAAAAAGAATATTAAATTATTTAGGGAATTTTAGGTAATAGATTTAATTTTGTATTATTTATGAAAACCAGAAAATGAAATTCCAATAATCATCTTTATATATGATTTTAGATTATTTTTGAAAAATTATAGATTATTTTGAAAAATAGATTATCACAATATCGATTTATTTATAAAGGATTTTGGGTTATTTTTGGAAACTCACAATATCTAAAAAATAATTTATACATTAAAAAAAATAAGACTAATATAATAATTTTAATTATATTCAATATGGTAAAAGGCCCATATACTCAGGGATTTATTATTTTATTGAAAAGGCTTATTTCTATTGATGATTTAATACTTCTATTATCAAATTATGAACTTAAGAGTTTAGATCCCCATAAAATTGAGTTTGATGATAAACAAAATAAGCAATTATCAGAGGCTCAAAAAGATTCGATGAAAAAATGGATTAATATCGGTCCTTCAATATTTGTTAAATTACAAGAGAGTGATGGAAGAATACATATTGACATTGTAAATAATCAATAGCCTGATCACATGGGTGATGCTAAGGATGATATTGGTCTTTTTAGTACGTGGTCAATGGGGTTTTTTGGACCATTTGTATTTTCTAACTCTTTAGAACGCGCATTATTGTTTAATAGCGAATTAAACCTGCCTAAAGAACAGATTCTTCAACATCAAGCGTTTATTCGTATTCTTATGACATATGTTCAAACAAAAGATGATCCAATAATACCAGATAATTATGATCCTTTTAAGGAATTAACTTATATGAATAAAATTGCACGTAAATTATTAGAACATCCAGAGTCATTATGTTATTTTAATCCAAATGGAGAGGTATTGCTTAGTAAAGAACAATTTAATGATAAACTCCTTCATTTTCAAAAATAGAATACACCACCAATTCCAATCTGGAGCAAAATTAGAAAGATAAAATTGGAAGATAATTGGATGTTAATGGATTGTGTTGGAGTCCAACAATTAGATCTATTAGATATTGAGGTTGTTTTTCCAAATGGTTATGCTCCACCAAATAAAATATTTGAAGTTATTATGAATTCTGAGGTTTATTTAATGAATCAGGGGTTAGTATTTAATGAGGGAGAAACAATGGATGGTGTTTATGAATATATTTGGCATATTGGAATATTTGATGAAAGTTTATCAAATCCTCCAAGAAAAATATATCGTTTTTTTCCTTTGGATATTAAAGAAATTCCTTCATTTTTGCATTATAATAAAATATTTGGACCTGATGGTAATAATAAAAACTCATGGTTTAATAAAGGAAATTCTTTAAGTGATTTAAAAAAATACGAGGAAGCAGTTGGATGTTATAGTAAAGCACTTGAGATCGATAATAAATATACATATGCATGGTATAATAAAGGATTGCTATTAATAGAACTGAAAAAATATAATGACGCATTATTATGTTTTAATAAAACACTTGAGATTGATGATAAATATACAGATGCATGGTTAAATAAAGGAATTGTATTAATAGAGCTGAAAAAAAATGATGAAGCATTATTGTGTTTTGATAAACTACTTGAACTTGATAAAAACTATAGTGAAGCATGGTATAATAAAGCCTGTATTGAAGCTTTAAACGATAATAAAACAAAAGCTTTGAAATTTTTAAGGAAAGCAATTGAATTAAACGAATCTTGGAGAGAATGGGCTGTTGATGATGAAGATTTTAATAATATCCATGATTTAAAAGAATTCAAAGAGTTAATTCATAATGAATAATTCCAAATAATCCTACCTTAAAAGATAAAAATCGAAGTAATTTCTTATTATTTTATGGACTTTGGTAAGATTATTCCCTTTAAAATAGATTTACTTAAGTCTATTTGCTCTAAATCTGCATCAGTTAGATTCGCTTTGCTCAGATTCGCTTCTATTATGATTGCTTTAGTAAAGTTTGCTTCGGTTAAATTCGCGTTTGAAAGATTAGGTTTAGTCAAATCGGCTTCTCTGAAATTTGCTTTGATAAAAGTGCTATAATCCATTATAGTCTTTACTAAATTAGCACCTCTCAGATCAGCACTATTCACACGAGCACCAGCAAAGACAGATTTGAAAATGAAAGTTCCTCTAAGGTTTATATTAGTTAGATCAGCCATTTCAAAGGTCACCTCGTCAAGGATGGCTTTGGAAAGATTTGCTCCCATTAAACATTACTGAAATAAATCAGCAACAGTTAGATCGATATTAGAGAAATTAATATTTGAAAAATCTGCTCCTGCAAAATAAGCATACTTTAATTTTATAGAGACATCAGGATTTTCATTTCGCCATTTATTCCAGTAAGGAACTCCTTTCCTTAAGATACTAGCTAATTCATTTTTATTCATAAGTCTAAAAACATATTTTTTTTATTTTTATTCTTTTTTAATCTCATATTTATTATTCTTAAGTTATGGAATAGAATTTAAATCTTATTCCCTACTCTATTAGGATGGAAATTTTAATTTTTACATATTAAAAATTAAGTCTCTATTTAATATATAATGATATCTATATTGATTATAATTTGCATGATAAAAATATCAAATCATTTTTTCTTTATTCGGAGATTTTCTTTTTTAGTATCAAATCATTTCTTTTTAAAGAATATCATATCATTAATTATCTATTATTGATAAATATACGATTTTTTGGAATTAATTTATAATTTCATTATTCGACACCACAAATTTTGTGAGTTTATAAAATAAACCAAAATTATTTAAAAAAAATGCTAAATAAATTCATTTAAGATTTTTAAAAAAAAACAAAAAACTAAGAATAATCCGTATCAATTACATCATCTTGTCCTGAAGCTCTTCTAAATTTTTCTGCTTGTCTCTCATCTTCCGTCTTTACTTTAGATCCGTAATTTGACCCATTGGACGTGCCACCCATACCGCCTGGTGGAGTACTTGGAGGTGCCCCGTTTCCAGGTTGCTGACCGTACAAACGACTGGAGACTTGATGTAATTCCTTTTGTAAGGATTCCATGGCACTATTTATTAGTGCAATATTTTCATTTTCCATTGCAGCTTTTAAATCAGAGATCATTACTAATATTTTGTCTTTTAAATCACCAATGACTCCTTCATTTTCTTTCATTAGTTTTTCTGTTTGATATATTAAGGCTTCTGCATGATTTTTAACTTCAGTTAATTCTTTAAATTTATTATCTTCTTCAGTATGCATATCTGCTTCACGGATTTTCTGATTGATCTCGTCTTCAGACATTTTGGTGGATGCGGTTATTTTAATGGATTGGCTTCTACCTGTACCTAAATCTTTTGCAGTGACATTAAGAATTCCATTTTGGTCTATATCAAATTTAACTTCGATCTGTGGAACTCCTCTAGGAGAGGGGGGAATTCCAGTTAAATGAAATCTACCGAGTGTGATATCATCTTCAGCCCTTTTCCGTTCTCCTTGTAAAACATGAATCTCAACAGCAGATTGGTTGTCTGCAGCAGTACTAAATATCTCTTTCTTTTCAGTCGGAATAGTTGTATTCCGCTCAATTAATTTACTAAAGACTCCTCCTAATGTTTCAACACCTAGGGACAATGGAGTGACATCCAATAATAATAAATTCTTAACTTCTCCCGTTAAAACACCGCCTTGTATTGCAGCTCCAAAGGCAACACATTCCATTGGATCTATACTGCGTTCTGGTTTCTTCCCTAAGAATTGTTCAAATTTCTGTTCAACAATAGGCATTCTGGTGGGACCACCAACTAATATAACTTTATCTACGACCCCTTTAGATAACTCCGCATCCTGTAATGCTTTCTGAATAGGCGCATCAAGTCTTTTAATTACAGGATCTATTAAATATTCTAATTTAGCTCTTGTCAATGTCATAATCAAATGTTTTGGCCCCTCATTGGTAGCGGTAATATAAGGCAAATTTAAATCAGTGCTGACGGACGTAGATAATTCAATCTTAGCTTTTTCTGCAGCTTCAAGTACTCTTTGAACTGCCATAGAATCCTTTCTTAAATCGATTCCTTGATCTTTTTTGAACTCATCAATTATATAATCAACCAATATTCCATCCATATCTGTTCCTCCTAACTGAGTGTCACCCGCAGTTGAAATTACTTCAAATACCTTATTGTCCATTTCCATGATTGTCACATCAAACGTACCTCCACCTAAATCTAATACCGCAATTTTAATTTGAAGGTCTTCTTTATCTAGACCATAAGCGATAGCAGCGGCGGTGGGTTCATTGATTAAACGCTTTACTTCTAATCCTGCGATCCTTCCTGCATCCTTAGTCGCTTGTCTTTGGTTATCGTTAAAGTAGGCAGGAACCGTAATAATTGCTTCGGTGACTTCTTCACCCAAATACGCCGATGCATCTTCCTTTATCTTTCTTAAAAGCATCGCGGAAATTTCTTGAGGTGTATAATCCTTACCATCAATAGTTACCTTATATGATGTTCCCATTTTCCTTTTAATCGCAGTAATTGTCCTGTCCGGATTGGAAATTGCTTGCCTTCTTGCAGGTTCTCCTATTAACCTCTGACCATCTTTCGTAAAAGCTATAACTGATGGAAAGGCTTTCCCACCTAATGTAAGGCCCTCAGCACTTGGAATAATTGTAGGTTTTCCTCCTATAAGTACAGCGGCTGCTGAATTTGATGTTCCCAAATCAATTCCTATTATTTTTCCCATTTTTTTTCTCTTCCTTATTCTTTTATTTTTAATTTTTCATTGAGATTTTTTATATAAAATTGAATTTTTGGAAATTAAGATATTTGCAGGTCGTAAGATTTTATCATTAAAAAAAAATCTTTATATAATTCTTTTATTATAGTATTTCTAGAAAGATTATTTTCAATACAATTCATTATTTCATGTGTATAAGAATTAAAGATTTGTCCTTCGGAATTTTTTTTAATTATAAAAAATTGATTTAGCATACTCTATTTTATATGAAAAATAATTATTCAAGATTATATTAAATCTAAATGATGTAAATATAGAATAATAACAATTGTATTATAATCTATAAAGATTTCTTTAAGTGTATTTTCTAGTGTTATAGTTGTAAAGTACCAATTTTTTCTCAATATTTATAATAATATAAATGAAAAAATGCGGTTTTAACGTTCTTTGAAGTAGATAAAAGTCATAGAGAATGACATATGTCATCACATTGACTTGCATACTACTTTTTGCGAATTCATCTTTAAACTACTATTACTTGAAAGTAATAGATTCGTACTGCTTAATATTATATTATGATATTAGACAATATAGGATGGTTCTCCAACCTATATAAAAATAAATATTATTGAAATATAAATACGAAGAGAGTGTTAATTTATAGGATAATTATGCGATTTATCACTCTCCTAGACAGTACCGAGTATTTTTTTTACATTATACCTCACCTCTTTTACTTTTTATCGAT
>CAZGJX010000123.1:0-10718 GCA_964525635.1 uncultured archaeon | reverse complement strand
ACTACAAAAATAAGCAAAAAAAATGAAAAAGATTAAGAGTAAAATTTACTCAATTTATTTTTTCTTTTTCTCCTCTACTACTAGATTTAGATCCTTTAAGACCTTATCTACAATATTTTTTATTTCGCTGATTACATCCTTCTTTTTTGCTTTTTGGTTATTACTGATTCTTCCTTCTTTAACCTCAAAATCATTTTGAGCCCAACTATATTCATCATTAAAAGTAAACCAAACATCTTTGTATGCATTATCATGACCTCCATTTTTAGCTAGTGGTTTTTTTTCAATTGGAGTATCAGGATCAGGTAAATAGCACCAATCTAAAATGACCCATTCCAACCCTCGTTCTGAATCTGATCTATCTGCTAAATAAATAGCATATCCATGTCCACCAATATTATCCTCTGAGGGAGCTACATTTGGATCTGCCAATACACTACCTGCAGTAACCTTAACTCTAAATGAAGGAACACCTGCATTTATCATTAAAGCTGCAATTAAGATCGCACCATCTTCACAATTATGTCCAATTATACCATTTTTAAAGACGTAAGAATTAGTATCTTGAACTTCAAAATCTAGCATTCGAATTTTTCCAATTTTTTCATATTCTCTTATTGATATTTCACTTATGTTAGGATAACCATATTCTTTTAGAAAATGACTTTTAGGATTATAAGTTATTCTGTAAATTGGTTTTTTTCCAAGTCCTCCATGTTTTACTTGCTTCCATATATGATATGTCTTTCCCAATTGTAGTCCCATTCTCTGAATATCTTCAGCTAATTTTTTTGAGGAAGTTGATAGAACTTCTTGTTTATTTGATGCATAACCTCTTTTATCAGGATAATTTCCATAATGTCCATTCCCTAAATAAAATCCATTTATTAATGCTTCTAACTTGTTTTCTGGTAAGTGAAATATCACTTCTGGTATATGAATTTTAAAACTATCTTCTTTAAATAACCTTAAGAATGATTTAAACTCAGATTTTAAAAAAGTAATACATGGAACTCCTGAAGTATTTGTATATTCACTATAAGGAATATCATTTTTTTCAAGAATTGGAATTATATTTTCTAGTAATTCATATCCAGATGATCTAATTTTTCCTTCTTTTTCATGCCATCCTTCAGCAAGAAAATGGCCTATAACAAAGCAAAGTTCTTCTGTTATCCATTCAATATCTTTTATATTATAAGGGATTTTTCTTGCTATAGGCGTCTTTCTTTTCCACCATTTCAATAAGTCGATATCTTTTAGATAAGTCTTTTCATATATGCTATCTTTTTGAGTTTGACGAATCCAAAATGGATGATTTTCTGAAACATCAATAGTCTGACCATTTCTGAACAAAACTCTACAAATATCTAATTTCCCTTTTTCCCAAATATTAGTAATTGGTTTATAGCAGAATTTTTGATTTGTAAAATCATATGATAAAATCTCATCCCCTATTTTTAAGTTTCCAATTTGTTTAATACCCTCTTTTGTAAAGATTTCTTCATAATATGCAACACAATCACCTACGCCAAATTGAATAGCTTCAAATGGAAATTCCCAAAATTCCGGACATTCCGATGATTCTTCATCAAATTTATATTTTAAGAAATTATATACGAATTTCTGACAAGCTAAAGCTGTTTCATTATTAGTTTTTTTTTTAAGATCATATTGTTCAATTATAAATTTAAGTATCTCATCATTCTTTTTAATGAATGTTTTAACATCTACATCTATTTGCATATCATAAGCTTCACCTCTTAAAGCTCTACCTTCATATATTATTGGTGATTGTACCCATTTATTATTCCAATAGTCAGGTCCATAATTACCATAATCCTCTTTTTTCTCTTCTTTGGGTTTTTTTTCTTTTTTAGGTTTCGCAGTAGGTTCTAAATTCTTAATTTGCTGAGCATGTTTAATCCAAAGTTCTATTTCTCCTAATGTTGGAGTTTCACTCATTAGATTAGGATTCTTTTTAGCAAAATCTTTTACTCTATCAAAGGTACTTTTCGCATTTCTATTAGCAAATTCTTTTACAGAATCAATCCCTATTTGATTTAATGCATATGCATATTCTGGATTAATTCCTTCAATTCTCATTAAATCTGCATGTTCTTGCCATGTATCAATTAATTTTGCTGGTATACCTGTTTTATCTGCTAATTGATTAATTTTATATTGAGATAAGGGTAGTAGATCTTCAACCTGAGAGATACCTTCCTTTTTCAGTAATTTAACATATTTTTCTTCTATACCAATAATTTCATTAATAAGCAAATTTATCCTTCTTGCATTTCATTTTTAAAAAATTAGAATTAACTAAAAATAGAATACCATTATTTTAAAATATTATTTAATAATTTAGTATGCAGTTTTTTTTAGTATTATTTTTTACTTGATTCATTTATTTTATCTAATAAGTATTTCTATTGCATAAGATTCAAGGAAAAAATAAATAGAATAATTGAGATAATTATCATTTATCAATTTATTTCCTGGTAAAAGATTTAATATCAATTTCCTCAAATATTCCATTTTCTTGTTGTAACTTCCCTAGAAAATGCCATTCTCCTTCATCAACATATTCTCCATTTCCATATTTAGAAGCCATATGAAATAATCTATTAAAATTTTCATAGTGTAGGGAAATTCGATTTTCTGAATAATCTCTTGCAGTCCATGTTGTCATTAAAAACGGCCAGTCACTACTCTGTAAAAGAAGATTTTCTCGGGCTAATTGTTTTAAAATCTTTATTAGATTAGGATCTGATGAATTTGCGTGTTTTGTCATTATTTCTTCACATTTTTTTTCACATTCATATATATGAGCCCAAACATAGGTAGTCCATTCATTAAACCACACCCAATGACTTGAACCTTGCCCCCAACTCCCTTCTAAGAGTTGGACCGTTCTATTTGGAGGATTTAATTCCATATATTCCTTTGAAGTAATTAAATCAACTTCAGGATCATCTTCTAACCACCTTAAGACTCGATTTATCCACCATGGACCCTCAAACCACCAATGCCCATAGAGCTCCGTATCATACATTGCTGATATAATTCCAGGACGTCCATTCTTATCTTTATATTCTCTTAAAACATCTTTAACAAGATTTACAAAATGACCTCCATTTTCATCTAACTTTCTTGGAATATCATCAGGCCAATAAAGCATTTTATCAGCTAAATCAATTTTAGCATGAGTAACTTTCCAATATCTAAGGCCACCTGGAAGGTGTTTTTTATGAAAATCAAGATATTCAGCACATCCGGGGTATCCATGCTCTCCTGACCAGACCACAATCCCAGTTTTTTCATCTCTTGTAAAAAATCCTACGGGAGGTTGAGGTGAAGAAGAAGATACTAAATATGTTTCATACTGAGATTTATTAAAATCTAGAGGTTTTTCTTCAAATTGAGAAGCAAATTGTTCCCATAATTCTTTTAATAATGGAAATCTAGCTGCATAGACTCCCATAGATTTACCACCTAAAAGTAAAACTGTATCAACAAAAAAATATTTTAATCCATTCTTGGCTAGAAAATATTCAATTCCTGGACGTTCATATTCTTCTTTAGTAATAAGATTTTTCCATCTATATCCTGGTCTATAAGCGCATTCTGGAAGCCATGCTCCTGTAGGAGGTCTTCCAAAATGCTTTTTATAATTATCAACAGCTATCTTGTATTGAGCATCTATTGATGAATCACGCGAAAGTAGAGCAGTATATCCATGAGTAGCACTACAAGTAATGATATCGAGATATCCTCTATCCTGTAATTTCTTAAATTCCCCGATTATATCTTTATTATAATCATTAATAAATCTATCTTTCACTCTAGAATAAAATTCTTCCCACCACTCTGTTAACTTGATACGCTCATAACGATAATTATTTTTTTTAAATTCATATCGATCATGTAGTGCTGTATTTATTTTTTGATCTAAATAGTTCATAAAATCACCAATAAATGCTGGATTACGTAGGGATTCACATAATACGGGGGTTATACTTATAGTCATTTTTGGATTGTAACCATCATTTATTAGCTTATAAATTTCATCAATAAGAGGGATATAGGACTCTGCTGCTGCTTCATTTAACCAACTTGTACCATGTGGCCAAATACCATGATTTAATACCCATGGAATATGTGTATGTAACACTAATGAAAAATAACCTAATTTATCTACCATTATTATCTACTACTGAATTTTTATTTTTTAAATTAGATTTTAAAATCAATATTAATATTTATATTTTTTATATTGTCTTTATTATATCTTCACTTAATTGATAATTATATATTTAGAAGATATATATTATACATGTATGAGTAGATAAATTATTTTATTATCTGCAATTTTTACTTTTATAAAGATCAATAAAAATATTATTCAATTCAATTATTATAATTATTTATTATTCTTATTATAGAGGAATTATATATATGAATTTAAGGTTTAAAAAAATAAGAATGAACACTCTTGCTGTGTTATTAATTATTCTCTTTATGTTATTATTTCAAAATAGTGTAAATTTTTTCAGTATTGAAATTAAGAAATATGATAATTTTTCTGATAAATTAAAAATATCTACGGATGATAACCAATTATGGAATTATACAACAGGAGATGCTATATATTCTTCTGCCGCATTAGGAGATATAAATGGAAATGGAAAAATTGAAGTAATTATAGGTAGTAATGATGGAAAAGTTTATGCTTTTCATGGTGAGAATGGTACTATTTTCTGGAATTATACAACGGGGGGTTTAATTCGTTGTTCTCCTACTATTGGAGATATTGATGGTAATGGAAAAGTTGAAGTAATTATAGGGAGTGGAGATAAGAATCTTTATGCTCTTCATGGTGAGAATGGTACTATTTTCTGGAATTATACAACAGGAGAAGAAATACGTTCTTGTCCTACTTTTGGAGATTTAGATGGAAATGGAAAAGTTGAAGTGATTGTAGGTAGTAAAGATAATAAAACTTATGCTTTTCATGGTGAGAATGGTACTCTTTTCTAGAGTTATGCGACAGGAGATTTTATAATTTCATCTCCTAATCTTGCAGATTTGAACAATGATGGAAAACTTGAAGTGGTCGTTGGGAGTTTTGATGGTAAAATCTACGCTCTTCATGGTGAGAATGGTACTCAGTTTTGGAATTATACTACAGGTGATAAGATCTTTTCTTCTCCCGCAATTGGAGATTTGAACAATGATGGAAAACTTGAAGTGATTTTTGCAAGTAATGATAGAAACGTTTATACTCTTCATGGTAAGAACGGTACTCTTTTCTGGGATTATACAACTGGACATGAGATTTTTTCATCTCCCGCATTAGGAGATATTAATTGTGATGGAGATCTTGAAGTAGTAATAGGTAATAATGATGGAACAATTCATGCTTTTCATGGTGAGAATGGTACTCTTCTCTGGGATTATACCACAGGAGAAGAAATGCGCTCTTCTCCTACACTAGGAGATGTAAATGGTAATGGAAAACTTGAAGTGATTATAGGTTGTCATGATGGGAATTTTTATATTTTTCATGGAGAAAATGGTACTAAAGCTTGGAATTACTCTACGGGGAATATAATATTTACATCCCCTGTGCTAGGGGATTTAAATAATGATGGTAATCTTAATGTCGTCATAGCAAATCATGATGGAAATATATTTGCCCTAAAGTTAAATCTAACTGGGCAGAGAATTTATTGGCAGGGATTGTCAGGAGATATATCTTTTCGCAGAATTAAAAATCAAGAATATTTTGATACTGATTTTGATATGCTTTCTAATTATTCTGAGCAGTTATATGGCACCTTATCAAATGATTCAGATTCTGATAATGATAACCTAAATGATGGTATTGAAATTAGTTATTATGAAACAAATCCAAGTGATCCTGATTCTGATGATGATGAGTTGAATGATGGGGATGAAATAACTATTTATAGCACAGATCCAAATAATCCTGATTCTGAAGGTGATGAAATGCCTGATGGTTGGGAAATTCAATATGGATTAGATCCTCTTATAGATGATTCTAATGATGATCCAGATATCGACCAATTATCTAATATAGATGAATATAATAATCAAACTTTTCCAGATGATCCTGATTCTGATGATGATTCCATATTAGATGGTGAAGAATGTATTTTGGGGGCTGATGGATATATAACTAATGCTACTAATCCTGATTCAGATTATGATAATTTTGCAGATAATGTCGAGATTAATATTCAAACAGATCCTATTGACAGATATTGGTATCCTATGCCAAATTTAAGGATAATAGATTTTGAAGTGAATGATATTTATGAGGGAAAAACCCTTGTCTTAGATTTTATTATAGAAAATAATGGAATTTGGAGAGCTGAAAACATAATAATAACTATAACATGTGAAGCACTTGGAATTACATTATATGATAATTCTCTTAATCCTATAGATCCTGAAATAAATGAACAGAGACACATAATTGAAGAAAGCACACAAATTACTAATCCTGGATTATATATATTAACATTAACAATTGATCCTGATAATTTAATTAATGAAACTTACAGTGCTAGTGATGGAGGTGAAAATGCTTTAGATGAGAGTGATAATTTAGAATACACACAGATGACTATTCATGTAAATTTTCAGGAAGAACCATTCCCTTTTTGGATTCAGGCACTAATTTATGGTAGTTTAAGTGGTTTTGCTAGCATTTCGATAAAAATCCTATATGATAGACACAAACATAAAAAAGCAGGAAAGAAAAAAAATGTTGAAAAATAACTTAAAAAAAAAAGGAAAAACTATTTTTTAAAATATAAAAAATAAGGGAACTTTACACTATATCCCCTTTTTCTTAATGAGTCACAAATAAAATCAATGAATGCTTTCCCAAAATCAATTGAAGCAAAAAAATTAAATTTTGAAAAAAATTTATCGTTTCCCTCAATTCCTTTTATGTAGAAATTAGATTTTTCCCTTTCTTCTTGGGTTGGAAAAATTTTATCCATAACTTGAAATACATCATCACCCTCTCCCTCCCAACTAAAAGATGTTGCATAAGTCAAATGTTCTTTCCATATTGATAAATCTTTTTAATTAAAATCTTTGATTAAGGTGTTATTAAAATAATTTAGATATTTTTTCCATTCTAGTCTACTCACTTTTCCTAATTGACTATATTTAATTCTTCTTTTTTTATCCTGAAAATCATCTTTATTCAAGTAATTCAGATTATTTAGTTCCTCTAAAATTATTTCTGCCCATTTTATTGCTATTTGCTTAAATTCAGGATCTGATTCAGAATTTTTCTTTATTTCTTCATGGGTTATGTATTCTTTCGATTGATCTTTATATTTTTATATGAAATCTATGATAAATCTCTCATATGGTTTTAAATTAGCTAGATTTTGCTCTAATATAAAATATTTATAGTTATGATAGTATTTGCATTTTTTATTCTTTGGATCTTCTGGAGGAATACGTTCTACCTTAAGAATTTTCCTTCTTAAGAATTCAATCATCTGAGCTATAAAAGGATTATAAAAGTCTCCAGTTATAAACATCCCTCCAATTACAAGAGGATCTATTGGTCTTCGCATAATATAACTAAAATAAATAATATTTTAAACTTTATGAATTGTTTTCTATCTTTGAAAAAAGTATTAATCTATATTTAAATACTTATAATCGTTATAAAATTAAAAGATTAAATAAATGAAATTAAGTAGATTAAAGTCAATAGTTAACCAAATACTCAGAAATGCATTAAGCGGTAACCAAGGATATATGATAGATCCATTTTTTCACTTTACTCCTGAATTTGAAATTATTATTGACTTGAAAACAGGTGTCTTTACTCCCAATTTGGAAAGTGATGATGTAATGAAATATTACAATGAAATTGTTGATTGGTTTCATATTGTATTACCAAAAGAAGGTATTCCAATTGAGATTATAGATAATGCTATCTTGAAATTAAGTCCTCAAGGTAAAAAATGTATTATCGAAGCTCAAGGTAGGAAATTTTCCTCATTTCAAAAATATAAGTAACTTAAAATCATTTCAATATACTTATTTCGGTTTTATGATTTATTATTAGAGAGATCTATAAATGATAATTAGTATTTATTATCTATATCTTCTTTCATGTTTTGATATTTGTTTTCCCAAATATATATCTACCTTTAAAGAAAGTAAAATGTTTTCAACCTTGTTCCATCAAAATGATTGGAAGTGATGATATAAATCTATTAACCAATGTCTTCACGTTTTTTCCAATAGATTTTCAGGAATGTTAAATACGACTTTATATAGATATTTTGAGGTACCTTGTCATCTTTTCTCCATCCCTCCTGTATAAATCCTCTTGGAATAGAACAATATTTATTATCTGAGATTCTCTTGAATCCAACCATCCTTTCTGTTTCATATTCGAAGCATAAATCCTTAATATAATTACCCTTACGTATATCATATAATAATTTAACTATATCCTCATTGATATTCTTCATTGTCTGAGTTCTTTTGAATTTTATTTATTGGTAGAATATATAATGTTTTTCAAAATTTATGTTCTTTTTTTAAAATAAATTTAAATACAAATTCTTGTTAATATCTGCTTATAAATAATTGAACTCATTTTTGATAATTATAAATTTAATTTTTCTCAAGATCGTTTAGATCAAATATATTATTTATAGCTCAGAATAGATGATCTAAAATACCTTCTCGGACTTTCCAATATATTCATCATTAAATTAAAAAGAAAAGTAAAGAAAAAGAATTTTAGATTATAACTTTCTAATATAATTATTGGTCAAAAAACATTTATATATGACTTTTATTAAATAATTTAACTATTAATATAAGAAAGCGAATTTGATGGAAAAATTAAAATTCAAGAAACTTCTAACTAATCTATTAATTTCGAAAGGTTTTATTAGAAAAAGCACTTCTTATTACAAGAAAAATAATGAGCTTATATATGTATTGGGATTATAAAAATCATCATACTCGAATTCTTATTACTTAGAGTTAGGTTTTTTTCTTAGAGATTTAAATCCTTCTATAGAATTTCCAAAATATTAGGATGGACATATTAGGAGAAGGATGTATTATAATTATAAAGGAATGAAAACAGATCTTTTTAATCTTGATAATTTTTCCAATGAGAATGAAGAAGAGTTGAAAAACTATTTGGAGGAGAGTTTGCATGAATTTCAACCTAAAGAGTTTACTATTAAAGGATTAAAAAAAATGATTAAGGAAAATCCAAAAATCTTATATCAAACAAATATAATCGCTAAAGAATATTTAGGATTTAAATAAGATTTTTACTCTTGAATTTACTTTTAATTTAATTATGAAAAAAAGTAAAGAAAAATATTTATTTAAATTTAATTAACTTTTATATTCTTGAAGTTGCTCTGAAAATAAGCATCTCACTACATCTATTCTATTTAGTCATTGTTATATATCTTAATAAAATTTGTAAAAAATCGGTCTAAATGGTTATATAAATCTTTTTTTAGTTTACCCATATAATAAAAAGTTGAAAAATTTTTTATTAAACCAAAAGAATTAAGGTGTTTTAAAATGGCAACCAAATTGACAAAATATATGATGAAAAAAATTATAGCAATTGCTATATCAAGCAAAGATAATACAGTATATAGTTGGTATTATGACGAAGTGGATGATAAATTATATATTATGGAAGGTACTTCAACTTTTTTAAATAAAAGTACAAGAGAATTTAAAAATGTTATATATCCAGATGATCATCCACCAAATGATCCTGATAAGGGAATCGTAGCGATTGGAATCGATCAAAACGACAGATGTTATACATGGTATAAAGATTATAAAGTAAGTTGTGGTTCACCAACAAATCTCGGTAGTAAGGATGACTTAGAGGATTATGCATTACCCGCTGGTCAAAATCCAAGTAAAATTGTAGGAATGGCTATATCTACAGAAGGGAAATGTTATGCTTGGTATGATAACAATACCGTAAGCTGTGGAAATTATAATTGGCTCGATAGAGATAAAATTCCTTATAGTTATAAAATTGTAGGTAGTGAAAAGACTCCCTCCGATATTATTGATATTGGGATTTCCAAAAAGAATAGAACTTATATATGGTTTAAAGATGGTGTAAGAAGTTCTGGTATAACAAAGACGCTAAATACAGAGAAATCAAAGAATTTTTTTATAAAAACCTTATTGCCGAAAGATGACATTAAAACTATTATTGAAACCGCCTTTGAGGGGAAGTTTACTAATGATTACTCTTTTATAATAGCCGATGAAATCTATCATTGTCCCACTCAAACAGATATAACTTCATAGCTTAATGATAATAAAATTGATAAAAAGAGCTTTATCAAAGAAGCTTTTGATTGTGATGATTATGCATTTCTTTTAAAATATAGATTTATTAAAAGTGCTTATGACAATGGTATTAGATTTAATCCTCATGGCTTAGGAATTATCTGGGGTACAAATGATAGAGCTAAAACTGCTTGGAATGTTGTTGTTGATCATGAAAAAGAAGTAATGATAATTGATCCTCAGAATGATAAAAAATTTGGAGCTCCATTTGATATAATTGATAATATATCATTTATTTATTTCTTAAGTTTACAAGTTAACAAAATTTTTTAATTTTTTTGAAAAAGTTATCCATT
>CAZGJX010000122.1:0-11120 GCA_964525635.1 uncultured archaeon | reverse complement strand
TCTTTACTCCTTTATTGATTTTTTTGATTTTATCTTACCAATTTTTTTTTATTATTAAAAAAAATCCAAATATTATTGAAAAAAGAAATTTAGTATTTTTTTTAAAGAAATTCGAAGAATCAAATAATACTGATAAAAATATGAAGTCATATTCATTAAAAACGGATGTTCATAGAAAAGTCCTTCATCTTTTCCCTGCTATAATTATTATTATATTATGGATCTTTGCAGTTAATATCTGGGAGGGTATATGGAATGCAAATATTTTTTGGGGAATTTCAGGAGAGCAATTTGGAACCTTTTTAATAATAACAACAGGATATTCTGGAATATTAATGTTCACTGCTTTAGATTATGTGAGATTATCATATATATTTACGAAAAGAAAGTTTTTTCATTTACTTCCTAACAACGTTTCTAATCTATTAATAAAATCATTAAAGCGTAATGAGATATTTGAATTTACTAAACCAGTTGTTTTAATCTTAGCTTTTACACCTATATTTTTCCTCCCATTTGGTATTTTTGCTTCTGCATCATTGATTGGAACTATTGGAGATGGTGCTGCTTCAATAATTGGAATAAAATATGGGAAATACAATTATCCTAAGAATTCAAATAAGACAGTAATTGGTTATTTTGCTGGTTTTATTGCGTCTTTTATAATTTCACTATTATGTTTGTTAATTTTTAGTTCTGATTTAGAAGTTACAAAACAAATTTTAATAGCTATTAGTGGTGCATTTACATTTTTAATTATTGATTTAGTAAGTATAAACATTGATGATAATATCCTAAATCCATTATTATGCGGAGGGATAATGGGAATATTATATTTCTTTATTTAAGAATAGATTATTAACTAAAAAAAAGCATCCATTTTCTTTATTCCTTTTATTTCTTGCCATGAGATCCCTATAGCATCTAATACTTGTTCTAAAGCGGATTTAAGAAGTTCTTTATATTTTTTGATATCTATATCTTGGATTTTTGCTATTTCAATAGCTTTTGCTCCAATACTGCCTTTAGATTTTATAAATGTTGCGATATATCCCTTCTGATATTTCTTATTAATATTATTGATTAGTTTATTTTTATTTGGTGCATTTTTTACTTTATTTATTTCATAATCCTTCAATTCTAAGGTAGCTCTTACATGTTGGGGTATTACTTTATCATATTGATTAAGGTTTTTCTGTATTGAAATATGAATTGCATAATCTTCTAATGAAAATATATTTGGTTTTCCTATTTTTTTAAAATTATCTTTAACATTTGCGATAATTTCTTGCCGAGCCTTTTCAAATTCCTCTATATTTGTGATATGTTTAAAAATCTCAATCATATCATTAAAAATCGTTTTTATAAAATTAGCAGTATTTTTCTTTTTTGCAACAAGACCTTTAATATCTATACCTTTAGTATCTTTATACACACCAATATAATTTTTCTTTCTTTCTGATAGTGCTAAAAATTGATATGTTTTTTCTTCTTCTAAATCTAAATCAAGCTCATTTTTGCTCCAATTAGAGATTTCTTTCATTTGATCTTTGTTTGGATTTAATAAAAAGACAGAATCAGTATTATGAACAATTAATTCACCAACGCCTGCTTGAAAATGATGATTTTCAGTTTCTAGATCATACACATAGTCTGTTGTTTTACCAAGAGATATTATTTTTTTTATTGAATTAGTATCCTTTCTTTGATATGATTTAGTTGCAGTTAATCTGAATATATTGAGTTTATCTGTTCTGGAATTAATACTTACTTTATATCCTAAAGACTTTAATAAATAATAAAAACCCATGGTCCCAATTTTACCTTTATTGGATAATTTTGTATTTCCCATCTTCTTTTTACCCCATTTATCTCCATCTCCAGAATAATATCCTTCAAAAAAACTTTTTCTTACACTTAAAGGTGAATTAATAATCATATTTGGTATTTTTTTATAACCATTTTTATCATAAAATAAGGAATGATACCTTTCTGTTATCTCTTTAAGACCACCAGTAGGTACTAATTTATATACAGATGATGATTCCATTGTATCAAGAATTTTAAACTTCAACCCTTTTTTTTTTTCAAGTTGATTTAATATTTTAACTGCTTTTAATAACAGAACAGTATTTTGATTATTAATAGCCCAAGAATATTTATAACTCCACTTATCATAATATTTACCTGCCGAACCATCTGCATAAAACAATCCATAAATAAAAGCTTCATCTTCAGATAAGTTATTAGTTTCTTTTTTCTCAAAATTTTTAAGAAACGCATGGAGTAGCTTAGTTCCTACTTTTGTATTAGAAGGTTTAATTACATTTCCTTGAATATCAATTAAGCTATGATCTTCAGTTACATCAACAACTCCAGTGTGAGTTAGAATCCGATATATTTTTTTTGAAGTTTTATGTCTAATTATTTTTTTAATTTTTGTGAAACCTTTTTCATTCCAAACTTCGAAATCAGTAGTAGCAAATTGTTTTCCATTTGATGAATTCCATTCTGAACATAAATCATCAATTGTTTTAATATGAATTAAACCATTTTTTTTTAGTAATAAGGGGGTATCTCCCGTAACACTGTCTCCATAGAGTACTTGAATATTCATATCTTCAGCTTTTTCTATTGTTTTTTTAATAGAATATCTTCCAATTCCTGTAGTACTCTCTGCAACGGGATTACAATAAAGAGGAAAGTTTAGTGAGCCAAATACTCCATAGGAGCTATTGACGAAGACCTTTAATGCTTGTTGGATTGTTTTAAAATAGCTTTTTTGTTCATTAGATAAAGTTTTATCATTTGATTTAGGTTTAAAATATTTTACACGTATGTCTCTAAAAAAACCTACAATATATGCAAATATGCCCATTTTATGTGTACATATATGATAAGGAACTCCTTTTACTAAATTATCCATACAATCATCATGAGGACATATGACAGTTTCGTAAGAAAGATTATATTCTTTTATAATAGTAGGATATAGTGAAGAAAAATCCATTACAACAACATTAAAATGTATACCCGGAACTGGAGTAATTACATAAGCACCTTGAAATCTTTTTCCTTCAATAGTAGATTTCGAATATCCTCCTTTTTTTAATTCAGATATTTCAGATCTTCGTGGAATTAAATAATTTTTTCTTCGATGTTCAAAATAAAGAATATTTTGAATCCATGTAGAGATCTGTCGCCTAATTACTTCATGAATGGGCATTTTTGTTATTCGACATAAAAGAATTATCAAATTCCAAACCAAATTGTTATTAAACTGAGTAAGTTCCAGAGTTAGGATCGAATCTTTTAGATTATACCAAGTTAAAACATCATATTCCATATCATGAATATCTTCCTCATGAGCATATTTTTCCTCACCCAATAACGCATTACTTATTGCATTTAGAGAGTTTCGTTGATAAACTCCTCCAAACGCATATCCGGAAATACTTCTATTTACGAAAAAGTTAAAAATGTCAATATGTATTCCTTTTCTAAGATCACATTCTCTTCTTGCCAACATACCAAATCCTGGTTTAGTATGAATTGGATTCAGATCATGGTCAATTTTAAATCTATTAGCTCGGTGATATAAATAATTTAAATCAAAATTATCACCATTAAATGTGATGATTATTGGATATTCCCACATTAAACGAAATGTCTCAATAAGCAAATCTTTTTCACTTTTAAAATAGATAATCTTAGCATCAGAGGGAAATTTTTTATGATTTCCCTTATAAGAAAATCCTTTACGCTCTAAGACATACACTTTTTTAAGTCCATCATTCGCCACAAATGATACACTAATGACTTCTTGTTTAGCTAACATAGGATCTGGAATATTATAATCATTTGGACCAATACTCACCTCAATATCAAGAGCCAATCTTTTTAAATCGGGAATTGGTGTCAAAAAAATGTCAATATTTTCCTCAGTAAAAGTCTTTAACTCTTTTGAGTCATCTTTGAATTTACTGAGGAGTTCTTTCGCCATTTTATTATATTCTTCTTTATTAGAATGGAAATCTATCTTTTTAATGGTTCCATTCTTAATTGAATAAATCATTCCAGGAATTAATCCGATATCAAATATGTAATTAATATGATAACGTATATCCGCTTCCCATGCATTATAACCACTTTCCTTTATTATATTTTTAATATTTAACCCAGCCCCGCCTATATTTGTAGGTGTTCTACCATAGACTTTTGTCATAGTAATTTCTTCATCATTTAAAAGGTCAAATTTCTTAATTTCTTCAAATCCTTTAAAGCCCTCATATTCAGTTAATTTAACATTGTTTTCTAATTCTTTTTTAGGAGCTTTGGTTATACAATAAGGTGTATGTTCTGTTGTATCAATCCATATTTTAATCTCATCTGCATCTAAATCGTAAATCTTACAATATGCTTTATTTAAACTTCCATCATAATTTACATCAAGTAATAAACCTTTTTCTATATTTGATGCTATATCTCCTTTTTTAATCAAATATCGGAGATATTTAGAAGTAACACTTTCTCTTAACACTTTCTCTAAATTAATATCTCCTTCTTTCAATCCAAAGGGTGTTTTATTTTCTTTATAAAATAAATTATCAGGTATTTTTTTTATCTTAGTTTCATCCTTAATGGATGGTGTGTTTTTTTCCTCAGGTTTTATTTCTTTTGATTTTTCAGGTTTTTTATCGTTTTCTTTTTTTTTTTTTTCTTTTTCTTCAGGTATTTTAGGTTTTTGAATAGTTTCTTCTGGTTTTTTTGTTTCAATAAAAGAAAATAATGATCTCTGATCTTTATCTTCTTTCTTTCCTTTCTTTGATTCTTTTTTAGCGGTCAAAATATAACTCTAGGTTTTTTTTTCTTTTTAGATAGTATCTATTAATAATTATTATAATAAGGATTAAAATAACTTCTATTCCTTATTTAATAAAATAATTATCAGCTAAAATAAAGAGAGGAATTAAAAATTTATTATTTAAATTATGGTAATATTAGGTTCTCTTAATATTTAATATAACCTCTATTTCTCCTAATAATAAGAGTTTTTCCGCAATGAACCAATGTAATTTACTTTTTTCAGGCCGATAATGATAGAGCTCTTCTGCCAATTCTTTAATTTCTTCCTCTGAGGGTTCAATTAATATACCATTAATATTATCATGTAATAATAAAATAAGGTTATCAGTTTCTAATGGTTCAATTGATCCTCCATTCTTAATATTCTTATTGATTTTTAATGTATAATAAGCTAGATACCATATGCTTTTATCATATGATTCTCCGCTTTTATAACGCCTATATGCTAACTCGGTAATTTCTTCTTTAGTCGGCAATTTTGTAAAATAATTTTCTATTTTATTGATTCTCTTATTGATTAATATGAAAGTAATTTAGCTATATAATTATTTGTGTTGGATTGTTTTATGTCCAAAACCGCAAAATTAAAAATTAATCCGATTTTTTATTATTTAATAATGGTTTTTTTTGCCTCTGTGGCTTAGCGGTATAACTACAATTAGTATCTACTTGTAGGATTAAGCATCTGACTTGTAATCAGAAGGTCGAGGGTTCAAAGTGCCATTACTCTTAGTAGTGTCATGAAAATCCCTCCAGAGGCTTTATTTTCACAATTATTTGTCTCTTTTCACCTAAATAATCAATTATTAAGCTCTAAAATTATTTATAAAATTATTAGTACAAGAAATGTAGACTTCATTTTAATAGTGAATAAATAACTCAAGATTGTTTTTATAAATAAGACTTATTATTTATCTAAGGATCTTCTTTCTCCAAATGATTTACTTTTTCTTTAGCAATATTATTATCTGGATCTAGTTGAATGACTTTGTTATAACACTCAATCGCTTTCTTATTATTTTGCAAATGTTCATAGCTATTAGCTAAATTAATCCAAATATCAATCCTAATTGGATCTATTTTTAATGCTTTCTTATAACATTCAATCTCACTAGTAAATTCTTCTTTATTATGATATGCCATTCCCATTTTATGCCATGAATCAATGAAATTTGAGTCAATCTTTAACACATTTTTAAACCATTCAATTGCTTTATCATCTTCTTCAATATTTATATAATCAGTTCCCATATTGTACCATATTTTAATATCATATGGATCTATTTCTAATGCTTTTTTATAACACTCAAGGGCTTTATGATATTCTTTTTTATGAGAATAAGTTCCTCCTAAATTGTTCCATGCAGAAGTATAATCTTTATTATGTTTAATAGTATATTTATAACAATCAATTGCTTTATCGTATTTTCCTAAGTTATCATAAATTGCACCAAGATTATTCCAAGAAGGTAAATAGAACTCATTGATTTCTATTGATTTTTTATAACATTCAATTGCTTTGACATTTTCTAATTTGGAAGCATAAGCAACACCCAAATTAAACCATACTTTAAAATCCTCTGAATTAATTTTTATTATATTTTCATAACAATCGATTGCATTATTATATTCGTTATATTTATTATTATAAATAAGACCTAGATTATTCCAAGCAGATATGTAATTAGAGTCAATCTTCAATGCTTTTTCATAACATTCAATAGCTTTTCCCAATTTCTCATTGTTATTATAAGCATTTCCCAAATTATATAAAGCAATTGCATTATTTGGATCTATTTTTAGGATTTTTTTATAAGAGTTTATTGCTTTATGATATTCTTTTTTATTATCGTATGCAATACCCAGATTATTCCATGTGTCTATATCTTTTGAGTTGATTTTTAGTGCATTCTTAAAACATTTGATCGCTTTATCATGTTTACCTTCATCATCATAAATAACACCTTTTTCATTCCATTCAGAAACTGAGTTTTCATTCATTCTTGGTATATTTAATTTATCATTCAAATAAGTAATTATTATTTTTTAGGATCATATTCACGAAATTAGATTTAAACATTCAAAATATAAAGATATTATTTTTCTTAAAATGATCCTACAAAAAGATAATTTCTTATAGATTGAATTTTTCCTTAGGTTTTTTCATATGCTTTAGAGATAATCCAATTTTTTTAAATCCTTTTCGTAAACCTGATTCAAATAGATAAAAACATAGAGCAATAGCAATAACAATAGCAACTATGACTATATAAAAGAAAGTTTTAGCAATTGCATATGAAATAAACCTTTGAGAGCTTAGTAAGTTTACATTAGTAATACCTGCCCTAATTGGTTCAACAATAGTATCAAATATATCCTCAGGAATCATAAGACGATCCCAATAAGTTGATGATAAAGGTATAGATACCATGAAAAAGACTGTTTGTACTAAAAGGATGTGATATGTAATTTTAGAGAATGATTTGAAGAAATTTTCAGTTTTTTGAGAAATGGGATTATTTTCATTCAATTTAGAAGGTAAAACTTTCATAAAAATAAGAAAAACAAGTGCGGGGTAGAAATACATAAATAAATTAGTATTTGCCCACCAAGGAAAAGTATTGAAAAATCTTAGACCATAATTATCAGGAGTATAAAACATAGGATTAAAAATATCGGGATTAAAGAAAGAAGCAGGAAATAGATGCAGCAGATGATTATGAGTGAATAACATCAAGAATATGCTTAAGGGAGTTAGAAGTATAACGAATAAATTATGCTTAGAAAATAAATCAGAATTATATATAAACCATACTCCTAAAGCTATAGCAGATAAAAATCTTAAAACGCATCCTGAAAAAAGAAAGTGGAGCCCACCAAAGGGAATATAATTTGCTATTAATTGAAAAGATAATTCTATTATATAACAAGAAATTAATCCTAATATCGGATTTTTATCAAATAATTTATAAATGAGAGGAAAGATGAGTGCGAATTGGATTATAAGTACAATAAAATAACTACCAGGTCCGGGGAAAAATGGAGCACCTAATAATAGATAATAGAAATTAACATTAGTGTATGAATTAGGATCAAGATTTGTCCCACCCCAACTTATAAAACCAAGCTCTGTTTCACTCCACCCAAAAATATGATATGAAGTTATTTCAAAAACCATAAAATCCATTAAAAAACAAATAATATTTAGAAGAATGAGAGGGAATAAGAATCTCCAAAATATTTTCTTTACATATTCATATGAATATAATTCACTTAATTTATGAAGATTTCGTTTTTTAAATGAATAAGCTTGGTTAAATCCCATAATAATGATAAATAATTGTACAGGAGGAATGAAATTCCATATTGGAAATAAAAGAAATCCATAATCAGCATGTGATGCTATAACAAAAATAATACACATTACTTTCATAAAATCTATTTGAAATAAACGTTCATTCCGCGAGATTTTTTTTTTATCATTATTGAGTATATCAATTATTGAATCAACTTGGTCAATATTGTTCTTTTCAATCATAACAAACGTAATTTAATGAATTATGATTATAACAAAAACTCTTCATAATATAAATGACACTGGTAACAAAGTGAAATTGATAAGATTTAGATTATTTTTTTTTTACGAAAGTTAATTTTGTATATGAAACTAAATCTAATACGAGTTTTTACAATTAAAATTTGTCTTTCCTTATATGAATAAATTAAACAGAATTATCTTATGTATAATTGATGATATACGTTCAAATCAATTTTTCTCTTTTATTAAGAGAGGATTACTTCCAAATTTTAAAAGATTGATGGAAGGAGGGATATATTCAAAAAATTGTGTGACTGATTTTCCCTCGATTACTTATCCTACACAAGTTTCAATAATTACAGGGACTTATACGGGTGATTTTAAAAATGAATTATGTCATGGTGTTCCACTTTATAATTGGATGGGTAGAGATTATTCACCACCATATCTGAGGTCATATGGTTCAAATAGGTTGGATATCATGCGGATGAATAAAGATTTAGGGAAAAATTGTCAAACCTTATTTGAAATGATAGATAATGGGAATAAATCAAGTATTACTCAATTCATTAATAGAGGAGCAGATTATTTTTTTCCAGAAAATAAACTAAAATTGGTATTATTTTATTTGTATATAAATAATTCTCTTAATATTTCAAAGACCATGGCACGAGCGAATAATACTGTAATCAATAAATTATTAGATAATTTTAAACACCCAAGAAAATACTTTAGTCTAAAAGAACCCCCAATATGTTCAATGATATGGTTTATGAGCCCAGATATTCTATTACATAAATTTGGTAGTGATGATAAAAGGTATAAATTAAATCTTTTACATATAGATTCTGTAATAGGACGATTAATTGATGAATTAGAAAAAATGGGCTTTCTAAATGAAACAGCAATAGCTATTACTTCTGATCATGGTAATTATAAGGCTAATAAAGTTGGAGAGCTAAATCATATCGTCAAAAATTTAGGATTAAATCATTACCATCCACGAAAAAACATTAAAGGAAATATTAATATTTCTGAATTTGGTGGTGTAGGATTCTTTAATTTTAAAGGTAAGAATAATAGTAATTTTAATCATTCATGGACGCATCCCTCATTATCTAAACTAGAAAACTATGGGCCAAAAAATATAAATCTCCTTAATAAATTGTTTAAAATTGATGGAACTCGTTTAATGTACTATAATGATAATGATAATAATGATTATAATAAAGGAAAAGTATTTTTAAGAAGAAAATTAGGAAAAGATCATAAAATACTTAAAGGAATTATAGAGTATAAGGGTTCTGGTAAGAATATGACTTCAAGATATATTCCTGAAAATGACAATCAAAAGGATATCTTTGGATATTATGAAGATGAGAGAGCATTAAAAATGTTGGATGGAAAATATCACACAATAGATGAATGGTTGGAATCAACCCATCATTTAGATTATCCTTTATATCCCGATCTTATTTGTAGACATTTTAAAAATCCAAGAAGTGCAGATATAATCTTGAGTACAAATGGAAACATTGTATATAACATTGAACATGGAAAAAAGAAGAGTAATGATCTATTTAAACATGATATTGGAAGTAGAGAGAGTTCTATTATTCCTTTAATTATCTCTGGATCTGATGACATACCAAAAAAAGAATTATCTTATTGTAAAATCACAGATATCGTACCAACATTATTAAATCTAATAGGAAAGAGCCCTCATAAAAGTGTTGTTGGAAAAAGTTTAATATAATGGATTAACTGAGAATTTATTATTCAATAATTCTTTTTAATAGCTTAATACTTTCTTCTCTTGCTTTTAATATGGATCTCTCATTTATTCCTTTCATTTCATTACTTGGTAAAATAATTTCCTCTAAAACTTTCTTAAATAATAAATATTCATTCTTTCTACTGATAAAAGGATCTACCTTTTTTACATAAATAAAATCATTAATAGTTTTCTTTTTTCCATTATTATTTCCCTCTGTAAGGTCAAATTTATAATCTTTGTAAATTAAAAAACAGTGAACCATTGGTATATATGGTACATTATATTTTTCTAGAATTTCATCAACCCCATTTGAAATCTCTTCAGTAAATTTAAACACTCCCACATATTTAAAGATAGGTATACTTAACTCTTCTGCTAGACCTGCTATAACCGCATGTTTAGTTGTACAAGTCCCTTTATTCTCCTTGAAAAAGATCATTTTATCGTCATAATTTGTATTATAACCATAATCTTTATTATGTACATAACTACATGCATCTCTAAATGACTTAATTCCCAATTCTAAAAATTTTTTTGATATTTCTCCTAATGGTTTAATTTCTACATTAGGTAATATACTATAAGAATCCATATCTTTCACATATTATCTATTTTTTGTTATTTTAGACTTTAAATCCATTTTATCAATATATACATTAGAATATTAATATTATTTTGATAAATTATAAAAAAAACTGTTTTGGATTAAAGGAGCTGGAAATGTCCTACCGGTCCAATTAATTCTAATGGGATTAGGTGGTGCTGTTAGAAACATAAAAGTTGAGAACCCCGCTATAGTACCTATTAAAACAATTGTTAAAATAGATATACCATGTTTTTGTGTTATTTTCATTTCTATTCATATTTTATTGTAATTAACTTTGATAGGGTAAGTCATAGTTTCCAAAAATGATGATAAATCTGGACAGTATTTAAACG
>CAZGJX010000121.1:0-11257 GCA_964525635.1 uncultured archaeon | reverse complement strand
AAAAAAAGTTTTGTGATTAGAAGCGAACTTTAGTTCGCAAGGAGTTTTTTTTCTTATTTTTCTATTCTTTTCCAAAAAAAATCATTTGTCATTAAATATTATAAATTTGTTAGATATTAAACAGAAACAATGAATAATTAAGAATATAAATTATTAATTATTAAAAGTTACCCTCAAATCCATAAAAAATTAAAACAATCAAATATTTTTCATATTAATTATTTTATTAAGAATTTTGTTAAACTGATATGAGTGAAAAAGAAAACAAGAACAAGATTACACTATTTAATAGATGGTCTTTTGATGATATTGAAGTAAATGATTGGACCCTTGAAAGATATATAAATTTAAAACCTATCATTATTCCTCACTCATGTGGAAGACATGAAAAAAAAACATTTTGGAAAACAACAAAAGTTTCTGTTATTGAAAGATTTGTTAATAGATTATTATCACCTGGGTTTATTGCAACAAAGACAAAAGGTCATAAAAGTTCATATCATCAAGGAAAAAAGAATCATATCTTGAAAACAATAAAAAATGCATTTATGTTAATAGATATAAAAACTGGAAAGAATCCTGTTAAAGTATTAGTTGATGCTATATGCAATACTGCTCCTAGAGAAGAAATTACTAGGATAGCGATGGGTGGAATTTCATATTCCTCTGCCGTCGACATTGCCCCCCAGAGACGAGTAGATTTAGCAATAAAATTTCTAGTTCAGGCAATTGGTTCAGCAACCCATCATAATATAAAAACTTTTGAAGAAAATGTAGCTCAAGAATTAATTTTAGCTGCCAGAAACAGTCAAGATTCAAAAGCAATTAAAAAAAAGGATGAAATCGAGAGGATTTCTTTATCAGCGCGGTAAAGGATTATTATATTTATTTTATTTTTAATAACTATACATTCTATCTAATTTTAATTGATAAATATTATTTTTAACTATAATTTTCTATTAATAAGATATGTCTATTTACTTTTTTGTTTCTTTTTAATTTTTTTGATAAATTCTTCCTGCTTTTCTTTAATAGTTCGTTATTTTGCCATATTCTTTCAGTTCATCATATATTGATATCTTTTAATTCTTATCATCAAAAAATACCATTTATAGAGTGATTTTTTTTCTTATCTATTTAATAATCATAAAAAGATAAGGATTCAGTCTCAAAAATATTAAATAGATTTTATATTATTAAATATATACCAAATAGCAAAAAGAAAAATCTCAAGGAGATAAAAGAAGTAAAAATATAGAGAAATTAGACAAATTATTAAAGTTAAGTTGGCATTGGAGGGAAATTTATGTTCATAACACCTAAAGTAGATAAAGATATTTCTAATTTAAGTAAATTTATAGATTTTGATTGAAGAAAAAATATTTTTTATGATAACTTATACATTAAAGATCGTAATCTCGTGATTAAATTGCCTCTCTTATTTAGGAAAAAACTAGAACATGAAATTAGATTTGAAAAATTCGACCTAACTAGATATACTTATCTTTTTGATTATGATTAAATAGAAGACATCCTATAAAGAAGCTTAAATTAGAAATATCTCTAAAATAATGTGATAATTATTCAGTAAAAAAATTTAGAAATACAAAAGAGAAATGAGAGTGTAATAACCAAATTAGATAGAAACTTTTTTGAATTCAAGAGAAAAAAAACTTAAAATAATGAATGGAAATAAGTTAATGTCCAATATAAATAAAAATAGAGAAACGCTAAAAAAACACATAGAATTCATTATCATGACTCTTAAAACAGAATTGATTCCAGAATCTAAGAATTCATTAGGTCAATTAAAGGTTTTAACAATAGGTAGCGAAATAAAACTCATTGTTGAGGAATATCTCAATAGAATATTGTATCTTTTAGAAACTGATAAGGAATCTGATATAAATCTAAAGGATTTTTTTTTTAAAATGATGAAAAAATATAAGCAAAAAATAGAAACAAATAACAAGAACATATTAATACTTCAAAAAATATCTGAATTAAACCTAATTCATGATTTCTATCAAATAATAGAAAATTTGAAGGAATTTGATTTAATAGATATAGATATAGATGTAGATTTCATTTTATCTTATTTAGCTATGTTTAACATTAAAAAAAGGATTGAGAGATATTATATCTTCTTCTGTCCTTTTTCTCGAAAATGTGTTTTACCCAAAAAGGAGTCAATTTGTAATTTTCCGAATAATAAATTATGTCCAGAATATCAGTTAAAAGAAAAGAATTTAAAGTTAAAATTCAGAAATCTTTAATAATTTTCACATTAAGTCTTATTCAATACCATAATTTTTATAAAAAAACATGATTAATTGATTAAATTCTATTTGGAATCATTTGATAAATCTTTAATTCTTAAAGAATTTAAATAATCATTTAGGATTTAATCTATTAAACAAAAAAGTATAAATTATACGTTGTACCTAAGCAAGATATAGATATGAGGCTAACTAAAAAGATAGTAATTATAGGACCTGCTGGGACAGGAAAAACAACATTAAAAAAGGTTTTTTTTGAAATGGTTAATCCATTGGAATTATTAGAGAAATCCCTAGATCCTACTAAAGGAATAGAGTCAATCGTCTACTCATTTTTTGATTTAGATTTTGCCGTATTTGACTTAGCTGGTCAAGAAAATAACATTTGGTTTGATAAAGATAAAGATATTTTCATTAATTCTAATATAATTATTTGTGTCTTAGATATTAACAGTTATTTGAAAGATATTATTAAATTTCTAAATAACCTCATTACTCTTTATAACAAAATGAAGCTGATTGATATTGAAATCGTTATATTATTACACAAGATAGATTTAATAGATGGTTTATATCTGCAACATAAAATTAAAGCAATTAATGAGTTTATAGACAAAGAAATGAAAATTGATTTTAAAATTACTATTCATACAACATCAATCGCTAAAAAATATTTCTTCAAAACCTTTTGTCTAATCTCCGAATTAATTATTAAAATATCAGATAAAAACAAATATTTAGAATTTGTTTTTCAAAACTATAAAAATGACTTAGAAATTATATTAAATTATGATTATGAAAAGAAATACAGTACTAATGACTTATTTTTAGACTTAAATTTATCAAAAAAAGATGCAATTTTACATTTGAAAAGATTAGAAAAATTAGGTTTTATTAAATTGGATGAATATTCAAATAATTTTAAATTAACAGAGAGAGTTAATTTTTTCAAATTTGGATTAGAATCACAGAAAAAAGACTATGAAATTAATAAAATCCTCGAAATGTTTCTTATATTTTCAAATATAAATAAAAAAAGCCTAAATTCATCATAAATTTCATATGAATTGATTATATATTTTTACACTTTCAAAAATATCAAAGATTGATTCTAGTATTCGTGAATAAATTTATCCTGAATTTAATACACCTCACAATAGAAATATAAATGCTTTCTTTAATATTAGAAATGAAGGATTAAGTATTCTAAGATAAAAATATATCATGATTATAAAAAACAATGATTATATGGTAGGAGCTACTATTAATACAATTGAAGAAGATGTAAGACTGATGTTATGTCAATAATTTTCAATGAATTATGAATCTATTACCTTTAGATAGTAATAGTTCAACGAAGTATCGAAATATAATTATTAAAGCATCTTATTTTAAAAATTCATAATATTGAAGATTATCAAATGATATTTTTTTCTAATAACTAAACTCTAAAGATAATCAGATAACTATATTAAGCTAAATTAAGTTTAATTATTTATATTTTTTAAAGATAGATAAAATTATAACATCCTTATGAGTGTTAAAATAATTTTACTTGGGAGACCTGCTGTTGGAAAAACAAGTATAAAAAAAATCATATTTGAAGGTGTTGATCCTTCAGACATATTAAAAATTGCATTGGAGCCAACTAGGGGAATTGAGACTATAACATACAAATGGATGGATTTAGAATTAGGATTATTTGATATGTCTGGGCAAGAATTGAATTATATTTTACAAGATGAAGAAGAAAAACTTAATTCATTTGCTGACACCAAAGCTTTCATATATATTTTAGATTATAATAATTGGGAGACTTATTATCAAGATTGTAAGATTGATATAGAAAGGATTTTTAATATCATTCAAAAATATAATATTAATTCTGAATTGATAATATTTCTTCATAAAATTGATTTATTTGAAAGAAATAAAGAAAAAATAAACTTTCAAAAGATAAAAAAGAAATTTCTTAAATCAATAAACCTATCTATCATACCAAAAATGTATATAACAAGCATAATGCCTGATTTTATATATTATATGTATAATTCCTTTTTTGAGATATTAGTGAGTTTTTCAACTCATACTCTTGATATTAAAAAAATAATTGATAAAACTCTTGAGAAATATTCAAAAATATTCTGTATAGTTAATAATGTTTCTAAAAGTATTATTGTTCAATCTATTACAGATGATTTTGAACCAGAAATAATAAGTGATATCTACAAGAGAATAGCAAAACAAAAATTGATTTCTGATAAGAGAGGTTCAATTGCTTTAAATATAAAACGAATTAAAGATGTTGGACCAGTGATATCTGATGTTTACAAAGATGAAAAAGAGATCAATCATCCTCTTATTATGAATATAATATATGTTTTTGAGAACCTTGAAAGAAATAAAATTTTTGCTTTAATGAAAAATATAAGGAAAAAAGTTAGTAATTATTATCTAAAATGGGCTGATGAGAATTTATTTGATAAATAAATACTTTAATCAGATGAAAAAATTCATTCTGATAAAATCAAAATCCTTAAATTCAACTTAGCGAAATATTATTATCTTGTTTTAATTATGAGTGATAAGAAATAAAAATTTGCGTATTATATTATTATAATTATAAAGTTATATAATAATAAATCATAAGCAATATATTCTAAATTAAAAAAAAAAAATATTTTAATCTCTTAATTATAGTTGGTAGAAAAATGTCTAAGAAAAAATCCCCTGATGAGAAGGAATTAGATTGTTATAGTAATATAATCAATTTATTTTCAAAATTTGATAAAGATCCAATTACAATGGAGAAATGGAAAGGTAATTTAATTACTCGCCTTATGAATGCATTAAAAGAACCAGAAAATGAAAATTGGTTAAAAAATGCTCTAATTATTTTATTATCATTAGTTGACAATAAACCTTCTGATATATATGAAAATAAAGGAGATAATCTCAATATATTATCAAAAGAAGAAAAAGAACAGATTCTTTTAAAATTAAAAGAAGAATTTATTTCAGATGATGAAAATAAAGACCTATAGATCATTAATTTGTATCGAGTCTTTTAATTTGAATATCTTTTAGGTTCTATATCATAATTTGAGTAGAATTATTATTTGTTTTCAAGTTCAATTTATATTAAATTTTTATATATTTATTAATGTTAATCTTTACTAAATTTTTATATTATTGTATATCCTATTATTTTATAAATAGAGTTTTCTTAGTAGGTAATTCTAATAAAAAATATAATGGATTCCGACAAAATTTCAAAGCTTTTAGAAAAACATTTAAAAGTGATTGGAAAAAGAATAAGATTGGATATTTTAAAACAATTGTATGTTACAGAGAAGAACTTATCTTTCTCTGAGATTCAAAAAGAAATATTAGGATCAGAGAATAATTCCGTTAATTTATCATTTCATTTGAATGTGTTAAAAGAAGTGGATTTTATCGAATCCTCTTCAGATGGTTATTTAATTACAAAATTGGGTAAAAAAATTTTAATAAAAATACTGGATATTGAACAAACTTTAAATGAAGTTAATGAAAAAGTCTTAATTAGAACTTCAAAATATTCTACTGAACCTTTTAATATTGAAAAAGTAAGGGATTATTTAGTTAAAGAAGCGGAGATGGATTCTTTTTTAGCAAATCAAATAGCAAAAGTAGTAAAAAAGAGACTATTAAAAACGAATATAAAATATTTAACTACACCATTAATGAGAGAATATATTAATGGGATTTTATTAGAAGAAGGATTAGAACATTGTAGGCATAAACTAACTAGATTAGGTGTCCCTCCTTTTGATACATTTGAATTATTTCACAATAAATCATATAATCCTGATAAATTTATAAAAAAGCTAGGGTCAGAAGTATCAGAACAGTTTTTATTATTAAACCTTTTACCTAATAAACTTGCTGATCTGTATTTATCTAATAGAATTATATTATTAAATTTAAATTATTGGGCAATCAAACCTCTGAGTATTTTTCTACAATCAAAATCACTTTTACAATATCTCATAGAAACAAACCTAGGTGTATCTTTAAAAAATAAAATAAATAATATTAAATGTTCTAAATTAATTATAGAATTTTGTAAATTTCTTGATTTATTCAATCCGTATTTTTCGAGCAATATTCTATTAGTTAATTTTGAAGAATTTATTGATACTTTCAATTTCCCTGATAATAAATTAAATCATACTATAAATTTATTACTTTCACAAATTTCAAGATTTAATAGGAAAAATACTATCTCAAATATAGAGTTAGGATTAAATTTGAAAAACAATCTAGATAATTATGATACTAATAGATACTTAAAAACAATTCAAAAAATATTTGAGACTAATTATTTTAAAGATATTGAATATTCTCCCTATTTATTCTTTAATTATCTAAATGTAAAAAATCAAGGAATATTAAATGAATTGTTAAATAACTTGGATTTTTTCAAATATTTACATAAATATATATTTTATAATGGTAAAAATAACCTATTAAATTCGAATTTAGTTAGTTTTGGAATCAATAATTCTAAGAATTCTAATAAAATTATTTTAGATAAAATATTAATTAATTTACATTATATTGCCTTGGAAGCACACCAAGATGATGATAAATTTTATGAGATTCTGGAAAATCGTATATACTCCGTATTTGACCTTTTTAAAATTAAAGAATCACTAATGATAAAAAAAATAGGGAATTCGATTGAATGGCAAAAAATAATTGATCACTTTTTTGAATATAGATCAAACTCTTTAGCAAATAATATGATTAAATCTGTGAGTTTTATAGGTTTAAATGAAGCAATAAAACACCATTGTGGTTTAGAATTAGATCAAATTAATCAGAGTGAATTATTTGCTCTGAAAATTATGAAAAAAATGAAAGAGATAATTAATATGAGAAATAATACAGAAAATAATAAATATTGTTTATCTCAACCTCATAATGGTATTTATTTAAAAGAATATTCAATTAATAATAAAATAAAATCAAAAAATAATACTAATCCTTATTCTTATAGAATTATTAGAAAGAATTCTAAATTACCTATAGAAAGACATCTTTCTTTATTTAAGAAATTTAATAAAATCATTGATGGAGGATCTTTATTTGAAATGCCTATTAAATCCAATAAGTCAGATGATTTGACCCTAACTATTAATAAGTTATTGAATTCTAATTTAACTGCTTTTAAATTCAATCCTATAGAATAATTAGTCTTTTAATAATTCCGCTAGAATTGCTTGTCTCATTTTTAATCCATAATATGTCTGTTCGAAATATATGGTTTTTTCTGATTTATCTATATCTGTGGAAATTTCATTAATTCTGGGTAAGGGGTGTAGTAATTTGAAATTGTCTTTTGTTTGGTTAAGATCTTTTTTTGTAAAAACATAAACATCTTTTATTCTTTCATATTCTTCCAAATCAGCGAATCTTTCTTTTTGAATTCGAGTCATATATAAAACGTCTAATATATCTAATATTTTTCTATAGTTGGTGATTTCTTTAAATTTAATTCTTCTATGTTGATAAAGGTAATCCTTATATCTATTTCTCATTTTTAATTCTTCAGGACTAATGAAATATAAACTTACATTGAAATTAGAGAGTAAAATGGCTAAAGAATGCACGGTTCTACCATATTTTAAATCTCCCATGATTCCTATATTTATTCCATCTAAAGTGCCAATTTCTTCTTTTATCGTTAATAGATCTAATAAAGCTTGTGTAGGATGTTCTTTACTACCTGAACCAGCATTTATTATTGGAATACTAGAAAATCTTGCAGCCATTTTAGCAGAACCCTCTCTTGAATGACGTATTACTATACAATCACAATAGTTTTCTACAGTTCGTATTGTATCTGCTAAACTCTCTCCTTTTTTAATTGAAGAGACATCTCCTGATTGAAAACCTATAACATCTCCACCTAATCTATGCATTGCTGATTCAAAACTTAATCTTGTACGTGTTGAGGGTTCAAAAAATAATGTAGCTAAGATTTTTCCTTCAAGTATTTTAGAATTCTTAATATTTATCATTTCATGGCCTTTTTCCAGAAGATATTCTATATCTTCCCTATTAAAATCACGAGCACTTATTATACCATCCTTAAATTTCTCCCTAAACATAAAAAATCTTTTTTTTTCTTTTTGTAATAATTTAGATCACTATTTTATATAATTTTTATTACTAACCATAAGTAATCTGCAGAATAAGTAAAAAAATTTAAAATTTATAATTAATTAATAGCAATAAGTTAATGGAAAAAGATTGAAATAAAAATGAAGTACCCTAAAGAAGTAAATCGATATTGTAAGCATTGCAGAAAACATGTGAAACATGATGTATCTGTTTATAAAAAAGGAAAGGAACGTATGCTTAATCAAGGAAGAAGAAGAGTCGAAAGAAAAAAGAGAGGATATGGATCTTTCCCAAAAGAAATTTTCCATAAGAATGCAAAAATAAATAAAAGAACCCAACTTATGTTTCAATGCTCAGAATGTAGTAAAAAAGAATATGGAAAATCTTACAGAGTTAAAAAATTTGAGATTCAACAAGTTTAACTCATGATTTATTTTATAATTTAAAATATCATTAAATACTCTTTAATTCTTTCCTTAAAATAATCTTTTAAAATTTTCCTAGCCTTAACAGGTATAAATTAGGTTATTTTTATTTTGTTCCCATTACAACTAATGGTTTCATAATAAGTTCTAATTCAGAATATTTCTCTAATTTTTTTCTTATTTCAGGAGTTAATAATTTCTTTATAATGATGTTTTCTTCACTAATGAATTTAATATTCTCAAAATATTTTTTAAAAATAATTTTATACTCATTTAATCTGAGTTTATTCAAATATACATTAGGTTTAAAAGATTTATCTAATAAATGGTCCCAAGGATTATTTGGGTCGAATTTATGACCTCCAAAATATTTTGTATATACATCTATCGCAATATAGAATTTTCCTCCCTTTTTTAAAACTCTTTTTATTTCTTTAACACATTTTTCCACATTTTCAAGATGTTCAAAACTATATATCGAAATTATGAAGTCAAAAGTATGATCTTGAAATTCTAAATTCTCTGCATTCATTTCTATAATATTAAAATTAGCTTTTTTCGAAATATTATTCAATTTTGATAACTTTTTGAAAAAAATGCGGTCAAAAACAAGAGAACGTATAAATGTTTTTAGAAATCGATTAAAACCATTTTTTTTAATAATTGAGATATAGTCTATTAGATTATGCTTTAATAAAATTATATCAAGATCTATCCCAATAACATTATTATTTTTACCTAAAAGGTAAGTATAAGGAAATCTCTGACCACATCCAATATCTAAAATTTTCTTATTTTCCAATTTTTCCTCTAAAATCTCTTGGATTTCTTGATTAAATTTCACATAATTCATATATACGCCTTTTACCTTGCTCTTTGTTAAACAGAGATTTTGTTTGAATAAATTAATAAAATCTTTCAACCTAGAATGTGAATATGTTTTCATTGTATTATAATAACTTTTTTAGAAATTATTCAGATAAGCATATTTTATTTATTATTATCTTTATTTTTTTTTAAATTAGGAAATTTTTGAGGGAAAAATTTTTAATTTATAAATGACCTTAATTCATAAGGAAAGTAAGAAAAATATATTGATGATTAATTTATATGGCTCATAAAAAAAGAATAAAAGAACTTATACCCCAACCAAAAAGTAGATTTTTACGAGTTAAGTGTTTACATTGCGGAAATCAACAAGTTATTTTTGGATGTGCGGCTCAAGATGTTAATTGTGAAGTATGTGGAAAAATAATCCTTCAATCCACTGGGGGTAAAGCACGTATATTAACTAAAATTATAGAAGTATTAACATAAGAAGAAAATTCTTTAATCTTATTTATTTTCATTAAAATCTTATTCTCTACTATAGAAATCATTTAAGAAAATTCACAAATCTATAGAAAAAAAAGTTATAACTAAATATCTTGATATTTTCTACAGTTTTTATGCTTTTTTGATGAAGTTTTTGATTAAATCTTTCTACTAATTTTTGTTTACGAAAATTATAGTACACAAGTGGTATCAAGCTTATGGCCATACCAATAAAAGGAGCAAAAAATATCGGAATAGCAAGGCCTACATCCTTACCTCCTTCTTGAATAATAAGGAAAATATCAGTATAGATTAATAATGCAATTGCAATTATCGTGGCTATCCCTATATATCCTAAAATATAACTATTATACACACGATAGACGCCTTCTATGTCAGGGAGTTTTTGATAACCTTCTTTGAATATTTTCTTGGAGCAGACAATTCCTGCATCTCTTAACAACCATATTGGTAGAAAAATGAGAATCAAAAAAGGTAATATAAAAATAGTGGCACTGAGAGTTATAAAACTCATTTGTATATCATCTATATGATGGGTTGTGATAATTATATCATGAGGAACAAATTCAGTAATTAATGTCCCAATTGTAAATGCAAATAGACCGAGAGTAAAGGTTCTGATAATTAAATCTCTTGTTCTTAATGGAAGATTTTCAATTTTAAAGATAGCATAGTTATATCTTTTGATTTTTATAATATCATGCAATTTAAAAAATAAAAAAGCCAATATTATTGTTGTTAGTTCAATAAATAATATCATTAGCAGAGGTGAAATAAAAAAGATATATAGTATGTCTATTGTAGTGCTATGAATGGGGACTAATCCTGTGATATCACCACTATCCTCACTTCCAATAATAAGAATAACAATTACGGGAAATTGGAAAAGTATAGCAAGACTAATAAATAATAACTCTTTTTTTTTCTCCATCATTATAATTCACATAACGTTCTTTAACATATATCATTTAAAAATAATTTATTTTTAATCTAATAAAATTATATATTTTACCATACTTCAATTATATAAATATTTTTATTGATGAA
>CAZGJX010000120.1:0-11444 GCA_964525635.1 uncultured archaeon | reverse complement strand
CCTTCACCATAAGAAGAGACGATACATCGTATTATAAAAGAAAGTAATATGGAGACATATAAGAATTATAGGACACTAAGGAATAAAAATCTATAGAAATAATAACAAAAATTAGAGCTCAAATCGAAATTAAAAATATAAGAAATCAATATCTTTAAATATATATTAGAATAATAATATTATGGGTAATAATATGGGAATGGGTGATTATATGGGAAATATTGAACTTGATGATAGAGGTCGTCTAACTTTACCAGTAAAAATACGTGAATCATTACATATTAATCCAGGAGATAAATTAAACATAAAAATAGGTAAAGATAATGAGATAATACTTCAAAAGAAATTAAGTAAAGAAGAATTATTTGAAAACTTAGTTGGATGTATTAAAACTCCAATAGATGAACAACCTACACCGGAGTCGATAAAAAGAATATGGAAAACAAACCAATAGTTTTTATTGATTCCAATTATTGGATCTATCTTCTTGATGCAGCAACAATAGAACATATTCATATAAAGAATCATTTTGATAAAATATATGATAATATTAGATTTGCTGTGAATGTTGTTGTTTTAATCGAGGTAATGCATTATCTTGTTAAGAGATTGGGGAATCAAATAGCAAAAGAAAAATGGAAATTGTTCTCAAAAATTGATTTTGTCTACACAGATTTAGTATTTGAAGATTTGGACTTTATTTTTGAAGAATTAATTAAATTCTCTCATACAGGTATAGGAGGACGTGATGCAACAATCTTAAATTCAATGAGAGAGTTAAATATATCTAAATTATTTACTCATGATAAAAGTTTTTTAAAAATTCCAGATATTGAAGTAATTGATCCAATTCCATAATGGTCTGGAAATAATCTTAGAAAGATAGTAGGATTTATGATCGTGAAATTGGGATATTACTAAACCCAGTCTAATAAATTATAACTTTTATATTATTAAAGGATGAGAAAATTAATATGTTCGCTTAGAAAACAATGACAATTACAAATATAATTAAATTTTGATAAAGGATTTAGAGGAAATAAAATTACTTTTTTTTAATTTTCATGATATACATTGATAATGTACAATTTTTCTATATTTAATATAAAAAATAATTAATCAATAAATAAAAGGTAATGAAAAAAAAAAATTTTGTTTTTTCTTATTTTTATTTTTTATAATAAAATATTTTATATACATCTTTTATCCTAATATAATTCATATTTTAATAAATTACAGAAAAGGTAAATTTAAAATGGGAGAACAACAAGCAAAAGATAGAAGATTTCAAACTTCAAATATATTAATTGGATTATTGATGATTTGTGTAGCAATTTTAGCTATGATATCCCCAGAAATAACTAATGGTATTGTAATTGTCCTTCTTTCAATGGCTTTATTAATTTCAGGCCTTGGAAGATTAATTAATTCTTTATCAGAAGCTAAATTTAAAAATTTAGATACAAATACAAAGTTCTTTTCAGGATTAATTGCTATAGTAATTTCTATAGCAGTTATTATCATAACTATAAATGACTTTAATTTCGCGCTTGAAGTATGGTACTTTTTATTAGCAGGAGGTTTATTAATTATTGGATTGGCAAGGTTAATTATTGGAATTATGTTAAAAGAATCTGAAAAATGGTATAAAATATTTGTTATTTTAGTTGGAGGCATTACTATAATTCTTTCGATTTTAATTTTTGTAATTCCTGATCTTGGAGAAATATTTATCGTTGCTATGATTTCGATTTCTTTAATAGTAAATGGAATAACCAGAATTATTTTAGGTATTAAAGGTCCTGAATAAAATAAATATCCTCTATTTTAACTTTTTTTTTTATTTCATATAATTTCAGAAATCTGAATTATCCTTTCTGAATAATGTATATTTTAAAATTTAATTACTATTGAAAAAACTTATTTTGATCAAAAATTTTTTATTTTTAAATTTAGTTATTATTAATGAGATAAAATATTATGGCAACTGAAAAAGAAAATATCATGCAACTCATCAAGGAACTTCCTGATGATGTTACTCTTGATGATATAATGTATCACCTTTACGTAAAGCAAAAGATTCTAAGAGGTTTGGAAGATATTAAACAAGGGAAAATTCATGATCACGAAGATGTAAAGAAGATGGCACGAACATGGTTAAAATAAAATGGTCTGATACCGCTATAAGCAATTTAAAGGGAATAATCGAATACTTATCTCATGATTCACCACAATATGCTGATTATTTTTATGAACGGATTTTTGAGTCAATTGATAACTTAAAATCTTTTCCTGAAATGGGGAGACGAGTCCCAGAAATAAAGGATCCAAACATGAGAGAATTAATTCTTCAAAACTATAGGATTGTATATCATAATGATAAAGATATTGTTGAAATTGTAACAATTTTTCATGGTAAAAGATTATTGAGAATTTAGAGATTTGCATGAAATTCAGAATATATATTGATTATTTTGGTTTTAAAATGAGTTTTAGGGGTTCGAATCTATTTTTTCATCTTGATTTTCTAAATTCATTATTTTATGAGGATTAGGAGTATAAACCTATTAAAATAGTACTTGAAAATTGTTCAAAAATCTAACGGGAATTTAACCTATATCCCTCAAAATTAAATATTTCTTCAATTACATTTTTCTGATCATAATCTTATAGATGAATTTTTTTTTTTAAAAAAAGGTTTTTAATAGAAATTATATTATTTTTAATGGAATTTAAACCTGAAATGGGGGTATTACTAAACCCACTCTAATAAATTATAACTTTTATATTATTAAAGGATGAGAAAAGTAATATGCTTAACAGAAAAATTTAGTATATATCATAATTTTTAAATAATTTATAAAAGATATAAATTCAATTGATTCTTATTTTTAGGATTTATAAAAAATATTTTAAATCTTAGAGAGTATATACTCGAAAACCTTAAATAATTCGAGTGATTATATCTATATTAGAATGACTATAACTGAAAATAAAATGGTTCTAAAGATTGGATCTAAAGGAGAAATATTCCCACCAAAAGAAATTAGGGAAAGACTTGGATTAAAGCCTAATCAACCAATTATAATGTCAATACATCAAGATAAATTAATAATAAGAAAATTATATTCATTAGAAGAGATTTTAAAAACTCCACCGAAAATAAAGATAAGTTATCATGCGTGGAAACAATTTAAGGAAGAATTTAGAGAGGAATATGAAAGATGAAAATTTTTATTGATACTTCTTATCTCCTACCTTTTATAAAAATAAAAATTGAAACCATAGCTGATGATGTATTAATTAACCTTCTCCATGATAAATCAAGTGAATATTTTTACTCAGATTTATCAATATTTGAATTAACTGCTAAAGCATTTAAATTAATAGTAAAAAATGAACAGATAAATACTCAAGATTTAATGATCGGAATTGATGCAATACAAAATGATCCGCGTCTAAAATGTTTATCATACACATACAATCCTTTAATCATTGAATTGGCTTCAAATCTAAAAAAAATACATAATGATACTATAGATTGTTTAATATTTGCTAGTGCAATATGTAATTGTGATTGTATCATTACAATGGATTCTTCATTATATGAAAAAATAAAAAAAAATGATTTTCTAAAAAAAGAAATTCAATCATTGAATAAGAATTTTAAATTTTGGTTTAATGATCTTAAAAATTCACCAAAATCTTTAGAATAGACTGAAGATCTATAAAATAAATTAAGAAATATTATTCATGAGGATAATATCATCATATAATATTTATAAATTTTAGATTTGTTTATATAAAAAAGGCGCTGGAAAATATATAATTTTGTTATAATAGGATATGTTCGTGAAATGGAGGTATTCCTAAATTCATACTAATAAATGATATCTGTTTTATCATTAGAGTTTGACAGAATTAACATATATAACATATATTTCCAGAAAGAATGTAAATCCTCTAGAAGATCCATAAAAGATATAATGTCAATCGGTTCTAATTTTTAAGATTTATAAATTGTATGTTCTATATAAAAATTCTCGAACAAAATTATAAAAAAATTCAATTTTGAACAAAAAAATAGCCATAGTTATAATCTAAGTCCTCTGGAAATTATAATTCTTTTAGTCTTTAGGAGTAAGAATTATAAGTAAAGATTTCTTTATTATATAGTAAAGAAGATAGTATGATAATTTATGATAATTGGAATATCATCAATAAGTGAAAAAGGACAGATTACAATTCCTAAAGAAATTAGAGATAAATTGGGTATTATGCAAGGAGATCGCTTAATTTTTAACCTAAAGGGTGATAAAATAATTATTAGAAAATCTGGTACAAATAAAATTTCAGAGATATTAAAAAATCAAAAACCATGGATGGAATCAAGTATTGAATTTCAAAAGCAATTACGGGACGAATGGGAATGAATATAACTCTCGATACTAATATTTTTCTAAATGTAAAAAATAAGGAAGAACCATTTTATTCATATTCTAATTCCATATTAGAAGAAATTGATAATGAAAAAAGTGAACTAAATGGAATTATATCAATCATATCTCTTACTGAATTAAGTGTAGGATATTATAAGAATAAGGAAATTATTGAAAAAGATGAATTCATTTCAGGACTTTATTCAAATAAGAAATATAAGATAATAGATCTCAATATCAATATTGCTGACAAAACAGCAGAAATAAGATCACAAATTAATTTAAAATTACCTGATTGTATTATCATTGCAACTGCTCTTATAGAAAATTCGGAGATCCTAATTACTAATGATTCTGAATTCAAAAATAAAGTCGAATCTTTTATTAAGATATATAATTCTCAGGAATTTTTTGATGAATATCTAAAAAGTAAATTTTAAATTGTTCTCAATATATTATTTACTATTTTTAAGCTTTCTTGTGAAATAGTTAAAATAAAAAAAAGAATAGGATATTATATTCCCATAGAAATAAACATTATTTTGATCTTATTTTAGTATTTTTTGTTGATATAATAATCAATTTTTTTTTATATTTTAATAGACTCAACTATCTGTGTTTTAATATAGTTTTTAGTTTTCTCAACATCTTTATATTCATTTTTTAAAAAATTTTCAAAATATTAAACCAAATTACTTTTATATTCAAATTAACGAGATTCCATAAAAATTCCTTGATATAAAAAACTCCTATTATTCTTTTAAATTAAATATCTATTTAATTAACTATTAGCTAAATGATATATCATTATTTAAATGCCAACTTGAATGTGGATATGGAAGAGACTTTTCATGAAATTTTTAAGGTAAGAAACTTTTGAAAAAGGCTTCACAACCCTGCCTGATGTTGTCCATATGGTATCCCCCCTCTTGTATAATAAGCAGGGGTATGTTTAGGACCTTCAATTTTGAGGCTATGCGTGATATACCATCGAAGCTGATCTCAAAGCAACTGGAAGGATCCCCTTTAAGAATATCATATCCTAAGGAAACAACGAGAATGTCAGTTTGAAAATCTTTAATTCTGGTAAGAGCATTGTCCAAAGTTTTAAGATAGATGGAATCACCAGTATATGGGGGGAGAGGATAGTTTTGATTAAACCCCTTTCCTTCATCCTCTCCTATCTCATCCAAAAAACCACTAAAATAAGGGTAGCAATAATCAGGATCTCCATGGATGGATAGAGTAAGTATATCTGCTCTCCGATAAAATATGTCTTGAGTACCATTTCCGTGATGAAAATCCAAATCAAGTATCGCAACACGGTAATGTTCGCTAAGATATTGAGCAGCGGCAGCAGCATTATTGAAATAACAAAAACCGCCAAAGAACCTTATCCCTGCATGATGTCCTGGTGGGCGACATGCAGCATAAGCAAGTCGTTTACCCGAAAGGATCTCATCTGCCGCTGTAAGTGCTGTATTAAGAGCAGCTTTAGCAGCGATAAATGCACCCCTATAAAGTGGAGTGCCATTATCCAAACAATAATAACCTGCTTGTACACTCAAGTCCTTTGGTTTCTTGTTTGGTCGCCGGATCGGAAATGTGTCAGGATAAAAAATATTATTTTCATTAATATGACTGCAGACAATTTTTAGGTATTGAACTAAATCTGGACTATGCAATCCATAAATGATCTTGTCAGGATATTTTTTTACTCCGACTATGTTAAATAACGGAGAACCTTCTAATGCATCCATAATAGCTTGCAGACGAACCGGACTTTCTATGTATCCTTTATTTTGCACATGGTGTATTTTATGGTGAGGATTATACACCAAGGAGAGTTGTTCTTTTATTTTATGTAATTTTATTCTTTGTAATTTTCTTTCCCGCTTTCTTATTATGGGGCGAAGTCTGAATCCTTCCTCATTGAACGATTCTAAAACCATGTTGATATATTCGGTAGTAACAGAGCGCGGAAAGCGGAGTAGAAATATCTGGGAAAGGGCGGATTTCACATCAGAGATATCCGGAAAATCCTCCTGCCTAAGATTATCGATCATAAGTACTGAATAGGAGGGGGGATTACCTACAGGCTGTGAATATGCATTGTTCACCATAACACGACACCCATAACGTTCATAAAATCTAATACGTTTCCTATTTTGAGCCAATTCGGTTGCATTTTTTATTAATGAAGGATCATCTGGGTTTACATCTATGTATAATGCACGACTTCCCATCTGGCGGCAATGTTCTTGCACAATTTCATATAAGGAACCTCCTACACCTCCGCTTCTTAATTTAGGGCGAACCGCGAAGAAGTCCAGAAAACTGGCTTGGATTAGTGGGAAATGAATTACGAAAGCAAAACCTAATACAACATGTTGGCCTTTTTCCGAAATAAGTAATTTTGAGACATATCCGTGCTGTATAGGATCTTTTAGTTTTAGCGGGAGTTCATCTGCAAGTCCCGCTAACGATGGGAAACTGACCCGAAATATATCCTTTACTTGTTCCATTCTATGCTTTGATAATAAACCAGTAAGGCCATCGATTATAAGAGTTCGAATCATAAGGAATACCTTTTATGAGATATGACATTTTATTAGCCAAAAAATTTGAATTTAGGCTACGTTATGGATTAAGCTAAATAACCTAAGAGGTATGAAAAAATTTGCTTTTTCTCATTTTAAAATGTTAGTATATATTAAAATTGATGAAGCCTTTAAAATAAACTTTTTCTGCTTTTTTCCTCTTTTAAGAAAAAATTAAAAAATTTTTTTTTATTAACTTTTATTATCTTAATTTGATTTTTATAGGGGGTTCGATTCTTCGCTTCTCACCAAAATTAGTCAAATTGAATTTAATGCAGAATAGCAGATCTAAAGCCAAAATATAATATAAAAAATGGGGTTTGAAGTAACAGGAATTGAACCTATATCTCTCAAAATGAAATATTTTTTTTTAATTAAATTTTTCTGATAAAAATTTTATAGATAAATTTTTTCTTATTAAAAAAAGGTTTTTAATAGAAAATATATTAATTTTAATGGAATTTGGAACTGAAATGGGGGAATTACTAAACTCACTCTAATATAGTAAGAATAATTGTTTTTTTTTCTCTGCAATTTCTTCAAAATTTTAATTGGAGTTTTTTAAAATAAAAAAGATATAAGTAAATTAACTTATATCTGAAGTTTTTATGAAAAAGTTGATTAATATAATTAATGTTTACTAAAGCAGAACTGATAAGGTTTATTTATTTTGGTTAATTCTTTCCATTAGTTCTTATTAAGCTTTATAATTTTAAGTTTTCCAATTATTGTAAAAAAGTGATATCTAAACAATATTGTTTTAGGGAGGAATCCATCAGATCTATTCTTAAATATCACTCCTATAACCTCCTATTTAGAAAAAAAAAAAAAGATTTAAATATTATCAATATCTTCTATAATTTTGATCCCTCTCTTTTGAAGGCTTTTCTTAAGAACTTCACTCAGTTTTACTACTTTAGACTCATAAAATAGAATGGCAGGGATACAAACCGCAATAGATAGAAAGGGCATATTTATCATTAGGATAAGCCCAAGTAGCCAATCTGAAGGATTTAAATCCAAAATAAAATTTTCTATAGCTAATAGTCCTATTGCAAAGAGCGTACTAATCCCTACATATCCTTTTACTATACTATAAATGTCCTTATATGCACCTTCTATATCAGGTAATGATCTAGAACCCTCTTTCCTTGATTTTTGTGAGCACATAATACTTGAATCCTGTAAAAGCCATATTGGTGCAATAATAATAATTAAAAAGGGTATAATAAAGAGAGTTGCTATTGTATTCACTATCAGATCACTCCCTGAAAGAGCAAGAATAATATTATGATCAATAAGTTGTGAGAGAAATATTCCAATGCTAAAGCCAAATAATCCCATAACTATAGCTCTCGTCATCATAGTACTAAATCTTAGCTCTTTATGTGGATTTTGAAGAATCGCATAACTGAAACGCTTTAGTTTCATTACATTATGTAATTTAAAAAATCTGATTGACATAGGGACTCCAAGAAGGATTACTAAAACAATCATAATAATAGGAGAAAAGACAAAAAAATATAGAATATCAATATATGCATTTTCTCCAGGGATTAATAAAGTAATATCACTAGCATCCTGACTTACTATAAGTAAAATCATTAGTATCGGAACTTGGAATACTACAGAAAAAGCTATCATCTTAAAGTTTCGCTTCATTTATTAAGCTCACCTTTGACTAAAAAACTTTAATTAATAAAAGAATAAGAAGTTAATATATATTCTTTTTTTAATTTTTACTGATATGTCAAAATAATCGATTAAATGTTATATTTTTTTTAGAATCATTTTATTTCTTTAAAATCATTTGAATATAGGGAGAAAGGGAATAGTTTTGAAAAATAAAAAATTTACCTTACAAATAACCTAACATTTAATCAAATAATCAAGGAAAAAAAAAAATATAATATTAATTTAATATTGTTTTAGTATGGACCTGACGGTAATCGTTCGATCCAAGGAGACCCATTTCTTCAATATATCCGTAATGATTTGCTTCATTTCCAAGTCTCTTGAACCCGTGAGGATATGCTCGTTTATTCTGTTCACATCAATTCCAAGAACGGGTATTGATTCGCTTGAGGCGTCCGCTTCATCAGGAAGAATGCCATTCAAAAAAAAATATTACGAATGAAGTATGTCTTGAACTCGGTGACGAGCGCACAGCCTGATAACCTTAGGGCTGGTCTTTCCTCCTGGGGAAAGGTTGATAATTGGCATAAATTTTGGAATTTTACAGAAATTCCGGGTATGATAAATTTTAGGTAGAACTTGTATTATATTTTTCTATCATAGGTGGTGATACAATTATAGGACATTTCAACCGTTTAGAGATTCTCATCCGTATATTATTCAATGTTCTCATCCCATGTTGAACAAAAAATAACTTTTGAATAAGTCTATTACTTGATTCGTCAACAACTTTTATTGATTTCTTCGAAGCATATGTATAAGGAAGGTGTTGAAAGCGAAAAATTTTATCTTCATTTTTAACGAGAGTCTGAACCGCACTCTTTAATCTTTCATGAGTAGCATCGGAAGTGATAAATTGAGAAAGAAAGGAAAGAGATTTCCTTTTTTCAGGGGGTAAGCGAAAGTGGTAATAATAGTTCACAATTAATTTCCGATACACACGCAACCATGGTAGCTTTTTTAAGGAGTTTCGAAGTAATTTTTTATGAGTTGATTTCATGTTAAGAAGATTCATCAACATAAGGTATTTTATATCATTGAAACAAGCTTTTAACGTCTCTTCCTCTTTCCTTAGAGAGCGAATTGCTGCTCTCCACGCTCTATAGGTTTCTGTGGAAATATAATTTACTCCTTTTTTAGTAAAGTGAAGTGCTCGGTTCGTAAAAATTTTCCGATATCTATCCATGAATACAGCATTTCCTCCCCATTTAATGAAGTGAGGCATAGATAAAAATGTTTTGAGTTCGTATTCAATCCTGTGTGGGGTATGCTTAGAAAAGATCTTCCTAAAGGTTCTATATATATCCCATGCATATGTAATGTCCTCATATTCTAATTCTAACTTACATTTTTCCACATCTTCTGTATCTTTTTTAGTTTCTAAAACTCGAGATCGTCTCTGTAAAGCGTTCCATTCGTGAATGCGGTGGGAAAATCTTTCTTTCTTTAGTCGATTTAATTCTTTAAGGAATGCTTTTATAAATAAATGAATAGAATGAAATATGCATTTTTGAATATGGACCTGAGGGAATACTTTATTTACCCCAGATTCAAGTTGAGTGGAAAAATCGATTGTTATAAAACGCACCTGTTTGGTTAACCATTTTTTAAGTGTGTATAGGAAAAAAATAGTTTCAGCTTCATTTTCGTTCGATACCAATGCTCCTGCAATTGGTTTCTTTTGAAACGAATCTGTAGCAAGTAAAAGAGCTCCATTTAAATTTTCTTGAATTGGTCGTTTTTTTTTATATTCACAGATTTAAAGGTGCCATCTAAGGAGAAGAATCCTGAGAAATTATCCGGAGGAGGATCGTCCATAAAATTTGTAGCCATTTTTTCTTTCTCACCATATTTATTTGTCCATGTCTCAACAGTACCGACTGAGACCTCAACATGATGAAGATCGTTCAAATCTTTTGTAACTCTTCGAATAGAATCACCACGCTCTAATATTCGTGGTACAGCATATTAAATTACTCCTGGCATATACTTTGAATTGAATGGAATTAAAGGGTGTTCTATTCCAAATATCTTTTTACAGGTTTTGCATTGAAAATAGACACGCTCATAGCGAATCCTCCTACAAATAAGAGGGGTTCCCAAATCTTGAACCATTCGCATTTTATAGCTATTTCTCCTAATTTTACTTAAAAAACAGAAAGGACATTTTTCTGGAAAATAATCTGCATCAGAATGCTCCCTTATTTCTAATTCTATTCCATTATCCTCTTTTTCTTTCATGGTATTACTTTGTATTTTCACGAATTTAAATATTTATTTTTTATATGATGAATAAGGAGAGGAACTCATCGATACTATTCTAAAACACACAAAAAATACTGAAAAAAAGAAGAAATATGCGTATCCCATTATATAAACAAGAGATTTCACAAATTTTGTCGCAATGACAGTCATAGCAGGATTTAAATCTAAGAAAGAATGATCATACCCGAAATTCCCAATAGTTTATAAATAATTTGAAAGTTATAAAAATAAGATCCTCTTTCTATTAAGTAACAGAAATAAGAATAAAATTATGTATAAATATAACATCGAAATATTATCATTACTAAAGATCTGTATTATAGAATTATAAAATATAAGGAGAAGAGAAGATTTATATGGATGAAAATAAGTTTTGGCAAATTATAGATGATTCTAGAGAGATTTCTAAAGAAGATGATAATTTATTTATTAAAAATATAAAAAA
>CAZGJX010000119.1:0-11648 GCA_964525635.1 uncultured archaeon | reverse complement strand
GTCTGAAATTCAATCTCGATGCAATTATACTAAATTATATAATACGTTATAAATAGCTTTCTTTTTAGATCATAAATATAAAAAAATGCTTTCTACATAAAAAAAATGAAAATAAAGTAATTATTATTATTTTATAATAAATATTATAATTTTAACCTTTAACAACACCAATAGGCACAAATCTTATTATTTTCTCGACAATACCTAAATCATGACTTACTTGTACTACTTGATCCACATCTTTGTAGGCACCTGGAGCTTCCTCTGCTATAACTTTTAAAGCTGCGGCTTTAATTAATATACCTTTTTTCGCAAGGTCAGCTTTAACTATATTAGCAGAATATAATTTATCAGCTTTATGTCTTGACATCATTCTTCCGGCACCGTGAGCTGTTGATCCAAAGGATAAATCCATGGCTTTTTGTTTTCCAACACATAAATAAGAAGCAGAACCCATTGTACCTGGAATTAAGGCAGGTTGCCCAATATCTTTATAATCTTGAGGAATTTCTGGATGTTGAGGTGGAAATGCTCTTGTTGCTCCTTTTCGATGTACATTTAATTTCATTTTAGTTCCATTAACTTCATGTTCTTCAATTTTTAATATATTATGACATACTCCATATATCAAATGTAAATCTAACTCGTCAATATCTTTTTTAAAGAATTGTTCAAAACATTCTCTTAACCAATGAGTAATTAATTGACGATTATTGAATCCAAAATTAGCAGCACACGCCATTTGGGATAAATAATTCTTTGCTTCTTTAGTATCCGCAGGGACACATGCTAACTCTCGATCTGGTACATCTATTTCATAATTTCTCATAGCTTTTTCAACCATTCTAAGCGAATCTGTACATACCTGATGACCATAAGCACGACTTCCTGTATGTACCATTACTGATATCTGATTCTCATCTGAAAATCCTAGTTTCTTTGCTATTTCATGATTATATATTTTATCTACTTTCTGTATTTCTAGAAAATGATTTCCACTTCCTAATGATCCAATTTGATTTATCCCTCTTTGTTTTGCTTTATCAGATACTAAGCTCGAGTCTGCCGCTGCTAAAAATCCATTTTCTTCACAATGCTTTAAATCACTTTCAACAGCATATCCTTTGTCTAATGCCCAATTAAGTCCATTATCAACTAAATTATCTAATTCTGAATAATTTAAATGAATTTTTCCTTTTGATCCTAATCCACTTGGTATATTTCGATATATCGTTTCTAATAAATTAGGTAATACTTTTCTCACATCATTTTCATTTAGACTCGTTCTTAAAAGTCTAACTCCACAATTTATATCGTAACCAACACCTCCAGGTGATATCATTCCTGTTTCTGCATCTGTTCCAGCAACACCTCCAATACAAAAACCATATCCCTGATGTGCATCTGATAATGCAATAGCATGTTTTTGAATTCCCTTAAGAGTTGTAACATTACAAATCTGGTCTAATGTTCGGTCTGATCTAATTTTATTTAGAATATATTCATTAGCATAAATATGAACTGGTACCCTCATCTGAAATTGTCCTATTTTCGTAGGAGCTACTTCATAAATGTTGTTATCAATTTTCTTTACATCCATTATTCTTCAATTCTATATTGTTTTTTAAGACTTATAAAAAATAATCCTTTCTTTTTTTTAATTTTTTACATAAAAAGAGTTAGACAAAATTAATCATTACAATAATTATAAACCTTATTCTAATTTGGATAACATGAAATTATAATCTTTTGTTAAGAAAATATAATAGAATAGTTTATAATTTCTTTTTTGTAGTTATATATCAATAATTAATTAGATTATTTATATGGTGATTGATTGAATAAGAAATTATTAATATGGGAACTGATAGGAATAATTTTTATTATTTTTTTAGGATCAGCATTTCATTTTTTATTTGAATGGTCAGGATCTTGGATTCCAATAGGTATGATTGCACCGATTAATGAGAGTGTTTGGGAACATCTTGAACTCACATATTGGCCTTTAATAATATTTACAGTCATTCAATATAAATTCATAAATAAAGAGTCGGATAATATTTTATTTGCAAAATTGGTAGCAGTCATTCTAATGAATTTGATAATAGTTATATTTTTCTATAGTTATACTCAAATAATCGGTGAAGATCTATTAACATTAGATATATTCAGTTTTATATTAGCGGTAGTAGTTGGGCAATTAATAAGCTATAAAATACTCACATTTTCTAATTTTAAAAATAAAACTTCAATAATTTCATTCATTGGATTAATTTTATGTGGATTTTTATTCATTATATTTACCTTCTTTCCTCCAAGAATTTCCTTATTTCAGGATCCACTTACAGGGACATATGGTATAATTTAATATTTTTTTTTAAAAAAAAGATTTTTTTAAAGAAAACATAAATTTAGAAATGATAGTATCTTATTCTTTCTTTCTCATTTCTTTTTGTTCCTTTCTTCTTTTTAACCTTTTTCTAAAAGAAACATGTTCATCTTGGTGATCTCTATAAAATTGGCGGTAAAGTTTTTCTAAATTCTCCTCATTTTGAGCAACAAATTTAATTTTTTTTTCTAAACCATCCTCAAAAAATCTATTTATTTTAAATTTTTTTGCAGGATTTCCTTGATAGATCCAACCTTCTTCCAATTTTTGCCCAACAGTTGTTAAAGATAAAGTTCCCAAAACGGCTCTTTTTCCAATATGAGTTCCTGGCATCACTACAGAATGTGTTCCTATTCTAACATCATCTTCTATTACTGTTTTTTTTATTATCAATAAATGTCCGACAATTATACTAGATTGAATATGTGATCCTTGGCCTATAACAACATTTTTTCCAAATTTTATAAATTCAGTATCTACCCATCCTTCAAAAAGAGAATTATGAAATGTCGTTTTTACACCAAACATTTTAAAGCATACATTATCTAGAAATGGAAAAGGAAATTTATGTGCTAACCATAAAGGCCATTTTTTAATCATATTGCGGATACACCAATATCTATAGTCTTTATCGCTTTTATCCCTAAGAAATACACCTTCTTTTGGTTTATGTATTGCATTAACTATTGAAAACATAATTCTAGCAAAAACTAGGGATATCAAAACAAGTTCAATATACCATAAAAACAAAGCAATTGGTAAAAACGTATAAAAATGAAATGGTCTAGATGGTTTTTGTGGTATTGCAGAAGGATCTCCATAATCCCATAAAAAATGCCAATATAACCAAAATTGAAGTATAATAGGAATAAGACTTGCCCAAATCAAAAAAATATAAAAAGTAATATATTTTTTCTTGGGTAAAATAGTGGCAACAAAGGGGCCAACTCTTAAACTCGTAGGTACTGACATTTGAAACACCTTTTTAAAAATTAAATTAAATTTTTTTTATCTTCATCTATATTAATTTCATGATCTACTTCAATTCTTTGTTCTGCATCTATGTCTTTTTTAACTATTTTATCTCTCTTTTCTATAGTATCTATATTATGTTTAAATTTTCTTGCTGGAATACCAACGTAAATCCATCCTGGATCTAGAAGTTGATTAAATGCCGTTAATACAAATGCTCCTGTCATTGATTCTTTTCCAAAAAATGTTCCTGGCGCAACAGTAGATTGACCTCCAACTATAGCATAATCATCTAATACTACTTCCTTTATTATTAAATATTTCCCAATAACCATGGAGCTCATTACAATTGCACCCTGCCCTACCATCACACGCCGACCGAATTTTATAAATTCAATATCACACCACGAATCATGGAGATGGCTTGAAAAATCTATATCTATACCAAACCATCTAAAAGCAAAAATATCTGCAAATGGAACAGGCCAATTATTCATTAACCATATCACTAATTTTTTTATTTCAATTCTCAAACACCAAAATTCAAAATCATGATCTCCCTTTTCAGCATAAAAAATTCCCTGTTTTGGTTTATGAATCAAATTAATGATAACTAAGATTAATTTACTGAACATTACACAAGCTAACGTAAATATTATTAACATTGCAATAATATGCAAAGGGACATATAGAAATAAGATAGCAACATGAACAAATATAAATTCTGGTGGTTGATATGTCCACCAATATACAAGAGTTATTATTCCACTTAACCAAAGTATTGGAATATAGACAATTAAAAATTTTAAATTTATTCGACTTATTGCACTACTAGTAATAAAATCAATTGTGTAATCATCCTCATCATATTTTTCTTCTTGTTCAAACTCGTCAATTTCTTTTTCACTCATTTTTTACTCAACTTTTTTTTTTTATCAGCTAATTCTTTTGCTTTTTTCAAATCTTCATCAGTTACTTGTAGAAAGTTTTTTATTTTTCTTGAAAAAATTTTACGAATAGGCATCCCAAAATAATAATTATTACCTTTATTTCTCGTATATTTTTGAGTAACTCCCCATGGAAACACATAAGAGTCATCTTCTAATTTAGTACCGGGGCCAATATGAGTATCTGCTGATAATGTAACATTATCTCCCAATTTTGTCTCAAAAAAACAGATATTTCCAAATATACCCTCAACTAAATGGCTTGTTACTGAGGAATTTGGGCCTATATAACAATTTTTCCCTATATCCACAGCTCTATCTGCTACAACTTGTTCTTCTATTGTAGTGCCATTTCCAATCTTGACAGATCCTATAAAATTAAATAACCGTTTATATAACCATGGGAATAAACCTTTTGTTATAGCATTTTTTGGATATTTTGTTAAAAAAGATCTCACATGATAAAATTTAGAAGCTTTACTTCGAATATTCCTTGGAATATTCCCATCTTTAGAAGGAGAAATTTTTTGAGTCAAATTCCACCAAAACCGTACAATTAATGCGGCAAAATATAAGTGTAAAATATAACAAACTATAATAACCAATGGGAAAAGGATTAATGATAGAAATGGCAATAATTCAGTAAATAATGCAATAAAATCAGTATTAATTAATACATAAGGATAGAAGAAATAATAAATATATGTGAAGAATACTATTCCCGGAATGAACCAAGAGATAAAATAAACTGACATAAGAGAAAATATAAACCAAAATACTTGCAGTTTTTGTTCTTCTTTAGGTATATTATTTTGATTATTTTTTATATCATTATTTTCCCCTACAATAGTCAAATTATTTCACTTCATCTAAATATTAATTTTTTAGATCTGATGGTTTTAAATCTTTAAACACAAAAATAATATATTTCAATCTATTTTTTTTTTTAATCTTATAATCTATAAAAATTTCTTGATGCTAAAAAGATTATTTTTTACCGAACTTACACACACTTTTTCTTTATATACATATGAACATATCTTATATATAATTATTAACAAAAGTAAAATTGTATAATTACAAATCAATTAATTAAAAAAATAGAATAATTTGTCGGAATTAAAGAAATTTAATAATAACTTTATGGGAATTATATAAAAAGTAATATTAAGGAAGAAATAATAATAATTAAATGTAAAAAAAAGATGATCTATAACGTACAGTCATAAAATTAAAAATAATTTAATTTAATTTAGAATTAACTAATTTCGTGAGGAGATAAATTGCCTAATAATTCATTTTCATTATCTGATCTTTATCCAAAATATATAATAAACAGTAAAGGAGAAAAAAAACCTTTTGATGAGAGTAAAATAGCTTCAGTTTTAAATAAAGAAACTGGATTAGATATGCATATAGCTGAAGATATAGCCGAAGATATATTAAGAATAATTATTGGTTTAGGAGTAGATGAGATAACTACAAATCATCTAAGAGAACTAGCATGTGTTGAGCTTACTCAAAGGGGTATGAATAAATATCGAAATCTTTTTGCTAGAGCTATTAATTTAGAAAGTATTAGTTTTAAATTAGATGATGAATTCATTGAAAAGTTTAAACATAAACAACCTGAATGGGGTCCATTGGGATATATTACATATAAACGAACTTATGCGCGAATTATCGAAGGGGAAAAAAGAAAAGAAGAATTTTGGGAAACAATTAGGAGAGTTGTTGAAGGATGCTATTCTATTCAAAAGGAACATTGTCTTAAGTTAAGTTTACCTTGGATTAACGATAAAGCGCAAAAATCAGCGCAACGAATGTTCGAAAAAATATGGGAGTTTAAAATGAGTCCTCCTGGACGGGGATTATGGATGATGGGAACAGAATTCATAGCAAGACATGGCTCAATGGCCCTCAATAATTGTGGATTCGCTTCGACTGAAGATATTAATCTAAAATATTCAAAAGCATTCGAATTTGTTATGGATGCTTTAATGTTAGGTGTAGGAGTTGGATTTGATACTAAAGGTGCTGGAAAAATAAAAATTAAAAAACCACAAGAAGAACATTTTAATTTTATTCTTTCCGATAGTAGAGAAGGTTGGGTAGAAGCACTTAGACTGATGTTAGAAGCTTATTTTCTGGGAAAAGAAGTACCAATTTATGATTTCTCGGAAATTCGACCTGCCGGAGCACCAATTAGGGGTTTTGGTGGTATTGCCTCTGGACCTGAGCCATTAAAAGACATGTTAGATGATATTCAAAAAATCCTAGAAAATAGAATTAACCAACCAATAGCTTCCGTAGATATTGTAGATATTATGAATCATATTGGAAAATGTGTAGTAGCTGGTAATGTAAGGAGAAGCGCTGAAATTGCCTTAGGAGATCCAACTGATTTTGATTTTGTATTATGTAAACAAGATAAAGAAAAACTTTATTCTCATCGATGGGCAAGTAATAATAGTATCTTCGCTAAAAAAGGAATGGATTATTCTTTTATATCAGATCAAATAAAAGTTAATGGAGAACCAGGTATTTTTTGGCTTGATAATGCAAAAGCTTTTTCACGGATGAATCAAAAACCAGACTATAAGGATAAGAAAGCAGCTGGGGTTAATCCTTGTATTACTGGGGATACATTAATAGCTGTCGCTGATGGGAGGAATGGTGTTTCTATAAGACAATTGGCAGAAGAAGGAAATGATATTCCTGTCTATTGTAAGAATAATGATGGGATTACAACAATTAGGATGATGAGAAATCCCCGAATTACAGGTTATAATAAAAAAATATATGAAGTAAAACTTGATGATGGTAGTAATATTAGATGCACTGAAAATCATAAATTTCTTATGAAAGATGGATCTCAAAAATCTGTTAGTAACTTAAAACCTAAAAATAGTCTATTAATTACTCCCAAATGGCAAACTACTTGGTCAGAGATTATGGGTGAAATCAAAAAGAAGAAAACGGTATATTGGTTAGTAAATAATGGTAAAAAGAACATATTTGAACATATATTATTTTATGAAAAATTGAATAAAACTAAAATTAAACCAGGATATATAATTCATCACAAAGATCGGAATAGTCTAAATAATAATCTCTCTAACTTAGAACTTTTATTAAAAGATGAACATGATTCTCTTCATGATATTTCTGGAGATAATAATCCTATGAGATATTGGTATCCTCATGCGAGTATAGAGGAGAAGCAAAGATATCTTAGAAGAATGTCAAAAGCAACTGCAAAGGAAAGTAATCCTCGTTATTCTGGCTTTACAAATCAACAACTGTATGAAGAAATGCTCTCAATAATTAGAAAAACTGGAATTCCTTTAACAACTCCAGTTTGGGTTGAATATTCAAGAAATTATAGTTATATTCATAATTTTAATGAATTTAGAGGGAAATTAGTAAATCTAATCAAGAAAGCTAACATTGATTCTGGTTTTGAACATTTTGAAAATCCTGCTTTGATGAGAGAGTATAAAAGATACATTAAGCTATTAGAAACAAGTGATTTCGAAGTGATTTTTAATGAAGGTATTTGGCTTGTGAAACATTGTGAGTTATGTAATACTGAATTCCAAGTAAAATATAGAGAAAGAGAAAGATCTTACTGTTCTAAAAATTGTTCAAATAAAGTTTCTGCTTTAAAAGCAGGAGTTGCGATGAAGGAAAAAGGAAAAACTCAAAGAGAAATCGCAAAGAAAAGACTTTTTGAACTATTTGAAGAATATGTATGGGATAATAATGAAGTACCTACCTTATCAGAATTTTTATTATATCTAAATGAGAATAACATCAATGATTTCAGAACTGCAGGTATTTACAAAGGATATCAATATATTCTTGATATAATTACAAAAAGATATTTAAGTAATAAGATTTCAGTACGTTCACTTCATAAGAAATCATATCGTAAAGAAATGGCTTTTCAACTAATATCCGAAGGATTATGTAGTAATCATAAAGTTGTTTCAGTTGAGTATATAGGATATGAAGATGTATATAATGGTACTGTTGATGAATTTCATAATTACGGTATAGTCCTTAGTGAGAAAAAAACAAATTCAGGAAGACCAAAATTAGAAATGGTTTTTACAGCGAATTGCGGGGAACAAACACTGGAATCCTTCGAACTTTGCTGCCTTGTAGAGACTTTTCCTTCAAAACATGACTCTTATGAAGAGTATGAAGAAACATTGAAATATGCTTATCTCTATGCAAAATCTGTTACTTTAGTTAATACTCATTGGAAAGAAACTAATGCTGTAATGTTAAAGAATAGGCGAATGGGTATTTCCCAAACAGGAATAGTTGAAGCATTTGTAAAACATGGAAGACGCAATATGTTGAATTGGTGTGATAAGGGTTACAAATATTTAAATCAATTGGATGAACAATATTCTGATTGGCTTTGTATTCCTAAATCCATTAAATTAACTACAGTAAAACCTAGTGGATGTTCCGTAAAGGATACACTTGTTAATACTAATAGTGGAGTTTTTAGACTTGGTGAATTAGGAAATGAAGATGGAGAACAATGGCAAGACTTAGAAAATATAAAAACTACATCCAAGAAATGTATAAATAAATTTTATGTTAATGGTAAAGTAAAAACTAGGATTATAAAAACTATTGATGGGAACATATTAGAATCTTCTTTAAATCATAGATATAAAATTTATGAGGGAGATCTAAATAACTTTAATATCCAAGAGATTGTATGGAAAAATGTTAATATTATTCAAAAAGGAGATAAACTAGTATGTATTTTAGATGATTATCATAAAATTGATGAACCTAATCTTATTCAAGTTGATAAACCATATATAAATGTGTCTGAAATAAATCAACCAACTAAAATGTCCCCTAAATTAGCTTGGTTTATAGGATTACTTTATGGAGATGGATCGGTACATAAGAAAGGAATAAGGATTTCATTTAATCGAAAACATCCTACTCTAGTACAATCTGTCTCAAAATTAGCAAAAGAATTATTTAATATAGATACATTAGTTGATGATGATCATAGTATATATTTAAACTCTACTTATCTTTTAAAATATTTAGAGGAAAATGGTATATTAAAAGATTATTGTCATGAATTAGAAATTCCTTTAGTAATTAGAAAATCAAGTAGAAAATCTATATTATCATTTATCAATGGTCTGTGGAGAGCAGATGGTGGAATACATCACCTCTCAACATGGACTATATGTACTGTTAGTGAAAAATTTGCAAGGGAATTATTAATACTATGTAGATCCGTTGGACTAAATGTTAAAATAAAACCTTTTTCTCCTAATACTGAAGCATTTGGTATTAAAGATAGATGGATAATACAGTCTAGGTTAATGGATTTAAAAAAATTAAGATATGTTTCAAAAGATCTAAAGAATAGATATATTGAATTTGAACGAAAAAAATATTGGATAGATTATGTAGATAATATTAAAGAGAGTGAAAATTATACATATGATATTTCTGTTCCAGATGGAAATGAATATATTGCTAATGGAGTAATATCACATAATACTGTTAGTTTGTTGCCAGGAGTTCCTCCAGGAATTCATTATCCTCATTCAAAATATTATATTAGGAGAATCAGAATATCTAAGAATTCCGATTTAATTACTCCAATAAGAAAAGCAGGATATACAATTGAGGATGATAAATATTCTCATAATTCTTATGTTATCGAATTTCCTGTTCATGAGAAAAATTTTGATCGTTCAAAGAAGGATGTTTCCATTTGGGAACAAGCAGAAAATGCAGCGGATTATCAAAAATATTGGTCAGATAATCAAGTTTCTATTACAATTACTTTTAAACCAGAAGAAGCAACTGAAGTTAAACGAGTTCTTGAATGTTATGAAGATAAATTAAAGAGTGTAAGTTTTTTACCGATTAAGGAACATGGTTATGAACAGGCACCCTATGAAGAAATAACTAAAGAAAAATATGAAGAAATGATATCTAAAATACAACCCCTTGATTTGGATGAAACTTCTGATAGAGCAATAGGGGAACAATTTTGTGATAGTGACTCATGTCAAATTAAATATTAATAGAATCTATTTCTTATTAATAACGGAATTTGGTAAAACTTTTTCAATTTCTATAGCAAAATATTAAATTGCGTTTTGAGTGAGAATGTCCGAAAAGTATAATGTCACCAAATCATTCCCTTCTTTCAGTTGATTTATTATTAATATATAAAATTCTTACTTACTTTTCTCATACAGAATAAGAAAATCATCATCTGATTTTCCAATACGATTATAACCCATTTTTTCATATAGGTACTTGCATTTTGTGCTATATTTAGTTGTCCCCAAAGACCATATCTTAATTTCAGGATTTTTTTTTTTCCATTAATACCAAACTTTCCTTTCCATATCCCAAATTCTAATAATCAGGATGTATTACAAAGTCTTCTAATTCAAAGTGTTCAAAATTAATTTTATGAAGCCAAAAGCTTCCAATTATCTTTTTATCCATAATTATTAAATTATAATTAAGAATTTCCAAATAAATTAATATTATAAATTCTTAATAGAGAAATGGAATCAATCTTTTTGTTTGGCTTTTATATTTAATGTATTCTTCTCCAAATTCATTTTCTAATATCTTTTCTTCATAAATCATCCGTTGTCTAAATACTAAAAAATACGTGATTAGACATAAAGTAGTAAGAATTATAGCACAATATATTAATCCAAATCCTAAAACTCCCAATAAAGTTCCTAGATATATTGGGTGACGAATAAATTTATAAATTCCAGTATTGATTAATTTATGATTATCTTCTATTACTAATAATCCGGTAGCGAATCGACCAAGTTGAATTCTGCTCCCTATTAAAACAATTCCTGCTATAATATAAATAATAATTCCAAATAAAGATATAAATATACTATTCCAAATTGGAACATATACAGAGATAAATATTTTATTCTCAAAATAACTTAATATCAATATAATGGGAGACAGAACAAATAAAATTAAAATTATTAATGAAAATTTATCATTTTTCTCTTTTTTCTCGGTCATTGGTCTTAGCATTGTATCAAGAAATAAAAGAATGAAATACAGTATGAGATAAATTTGATAAATAAGAATTGTATACATCTCTATAACAAATACTAAAAAACAAATATTATAGTAAATGAAAAAGATTAAGAAAAATATCATTTTCTCTAATATTATTTTACCTTTATTTTCGCTCATACACTATCAATTACAAATAACTTAGTTATTATATATAAAGTAAAATTTTGTTTTAAAGTTTTTAACTATATATGTTATATATTTAATTATTA
>CAZGJX010000118.1:0-11737 GCA_964525635.1 uncultured archaeon | reverse complement strand
CCGTTTAAATACTGTCCAGATTTATCATCATTTTTGGAAACTATGACTTACCCTCATCAGTTTGGTAAAATAAATCCCAATTGATAGGTTTAAATTTAAAATTATAATAAGAAAAAAAAATTTTGTTTACTCTTCAATAATAATTAGATTATCAATGTCTTATTGGACACAATCTTGATCTCTGTCTTGATCTTGGATTTGATCCTGAGTTTGATCGGGTTCACAATCACAGTCTTGATCACAATCTTGATCTTGGATTTGGTCTTGAGTTTGATCGGGTTCACAATCACAGTCTTGATCACAATCTTGATCTTGGGTTTGATCCTGAGTTTGATCAGGTTCGCAGTCTTGGTCTTCAATTTGGTCTTGAACTCTGGTTTGATCACCAGGATAAGCATTTGAAAAACTTATAAAAGCTATCATCGAGAATAAACCTAAGATTAGAAGAGAACTTATCAAGAACATTCTAGTTTTTTTCAATTTTTCCACCTTAATTTTTTTTAATTATTTTAATTAAATGAAATAAATTTATATTAAAAAGCGTTAAGGGATAATCTTTCCCATTAATTATTTTATTTTTTTTTTTAGTTGGGTATAAATTATCACTACTTTTCATAAACAAAAATAAGTAGATTAGAGCTTTATTTTTTATTTAAGATTTAATAATCTAATTAACTAAATTCGATCCTCTTCTTCTTATATATATCTTAATAGCAATAACCATAATTAAAATAGATAAGCTAGTAAATCCTAAAGAAGTTAGTAGAATTAAGATATTAAATTCATCTTTAGGGATGATTGGTTGATCTGGTATAGAAGTTTTAAGAGTAATAGTAAAATTATATTGCCCTATTCCATTTTTGGAGCCAATTTCAATAAAAATCGATTGATTATGAGTTAATGTAATGCTCAAATGATAACTATAGGGTAAAAATTCAGATGAGTTTAAAATATTCATCTCAGAATCATATATAACGCAATATAGATCAAAATAGGAAAGATCATACTCAATATCTATTTCAAATTGTTCAGCTTCTTCAAGATATAGTGTATAATAATCCATATCTAAACATAATAATCCAATATAATTATTTTCTGAAATTAAGGTTGCTGTTTCAGGAGAGTCATTATCCTCATAAGAATCATCAGCTATCAAAACAAGATTTATAGTTAAATTATAACTTCCAAAACCAGAGAAAGAATCAACTAATATGAAAATCTCCATATCTTTCCATAATAAAAATTGGATATATTCATCAGAGGTGCAAGATATAGAGGAATCTAATAAAAACATATCAGAATCAAAAATTTTTAAGTCAAGATCAACATTTGCTTGAGAAGATGATAACCAAATAGAAAGGTTATAGCCAGCAGGACTTGTAAATCTATAAAAATCATTATCACCACACATCAGATCTAGATGAACGCCTTCACTTATAGTGGCAGCCGATTCGGGAGTGTCATTTTCCTCATAGATATCTTCTTCAAAATGAACTATTGAAATATCCAACGTATAAAAATCACACCCAAAAATAGAATGGATAAGTATAATAAGATTTTCATTCTTTTCAGAGTAGAATTGTATGTTTTCAAATTCATAGCGTGAATCTGAACTATAAAGTAAAGTCATAGAAGAATTGAATATAAACAGATCAAAATTGAGATTATTGATATTAAAATTCAAGTTAATTTCTATAAAATCTCCTTTTTGCACAGATAAATTATAATAATCATCATCTAAGGAAATTAAATTATATTTATGAGAATTAATAATTGCAGCATTTCCAGGATTATCATTTTCCTCAAAAATATCATCTAAACCAATAAAGGTTGTTGATATATTTAAAGTATAAGAACCCGAGTCAAATGTACAATAAACATGTAAGGTAACTGATTGATTAATTTCTGAAAAATATCTTAAAGAAAATCTATTAATATAGTAATAATAATAATGAAAATCAATTTTATCCAATATTTCCATATTAGAATCATAAAGAGTGAAAGAAAAATAGCGTGAATATTGACTATCTATTTTTATATCTAATATTTCATACTCATGTAAGGTAAGATTATAATAATCATTATCATAATATTTTAGATTACTATAATATCCTGGAATCAGCACTGCAGCATTTTCTGGAGTATCATTTTGCTCATATATATCATCTTCTGATGGATGAATCGAAACATTCATAGAATAGTCTGTAAAACCATGATAAATAGTTAATACAATTAATACATCTTGAGCTTCTTTAAAAAGATAACTGAAATAATAAATTCCATCTTTATAACGTGAAGTATTTAAAGTTTTTAAATTAGTATCTGCTAATTTTAGATATCTTTCACTGCAATAACTATTCTCAAATTTCACTTTAACTCTAAGAACACTATCTGCCTCAACTGAAAGGTTATAATAATCATTATCAAGAGATATAAGATTCTGATAGTCTCCTGGATTAATCTGTGTTGGTGTTTCAGGAAAATCATTTTCTTCATTAAATTCATTTATCTCATAAATATCATCAAGAGCTAAAGATAGCGACATGTTTAAGCTATAACTTCCCACTCTATAATCTAAATTATGATTAAATATCCTTACAATGATGGAGTCATTACAATCAGAAGTAAATGCATAAAAACGAGATCTACCCATAGTTTTACCAGAAGTAATATATGTTAAATGTGAATCATATATTGTCATCGTATAGGATTTAGAAACATAAATATCATTAGGTGTAACATAAATGATATACTTCATTCCTTCTTGAACTGAAATATTGTAATAATCATCATCTAATTGGACTAAATTTGTATAATTCCCAGGAGTAAGATTTGTTGGATTATCAAGAAAATCATTATTTTCATATATATCATCTTCTAAAATATTAATTCTTAAACAATAATTTCCAACACTTAAACCAGATTCAACATAAATGATTAAATTTTGCTCAATTTCACTATAATAAGTCAAACTCTTATTATTATAACTATGATAACCACTTTTAAGTAATTCCATATTAGAATTGTAAAGAAAAAGATTAATACTGGTTATTCCATCATATCTAAAATAAAGACTAATCTCAAGATATTCATCTTCATTGATAGAAAAATTATAATAATCATCATCTAAAGCAATTAAGTTAGAATAATATCCAGAAGTTAATTCTCTACCAGTTTCTGGAGAATCATTATCTTCAAAATAATCATCATCTATTATAAATTCTTTAGAGATTTCTAAAGAATAATTTCCATATTCTCCTCCATTACTTTTCCTAATATAAATTATTAATGATTGATTGGAATGAGAAAAATACTTTAAAACTATATCTCTACCTTGACCAGATGTAATATATTGATCATTAGAATTAAAGAGAAACAGATATAAATACAGATTAGATTCCAGCGAAATTTCAATTGATTCACCCTCCAATACACTTATATTATAATAATCATGATCATTATAAATTAAATCAGGATGAATTCCAATAGTTATTGGTGAGGCATATTCGAAAACATCATTTTGCTCGTAATCATCATCTTCTACTTGTACTAAAGTTATATTCAAGGTATAATATACTACTATATGTTCATTATATGGGCGAATTTCTATAATTATTGGTTGATCGATATTAGAATAATAATAACATCTATCACCCTCAGTGTAATAAGAATAATCTATGATTTCATCCATATTTAAGTCATAAATTTTCAATTTAAAATAACGAGTGTCATCTGAAGAAATCATAATTTCAAAATATTCTCCTTGATGTATATTAAATTTATAGAAATCATCATCTATTTGTTTTAGATTGGAATAAAAATCAGGTTGTATAAATGTTGCAGCATCAAGAAAATCATTTTCTTCATATATATCATCTTTCTGATAAGTTGTACTAATTTTTAAAGAATACTTTCCAAAACTTCCATATCCACTAGAGTATATAACTATAGTAATATTTTGCGTTATATATGAATAAAATGAAAGAGTATTACGATATACATACTTAGAATTAAAACATGAAGTTATTCTTTCAGATTCAAACTTATTCGATTCATTATCTAAAATATATAGATCCATTGTATAAAAAGAATAATATAAATCAATCTCCAGATTTTCCCCCTCATTAACAGTTATACTATAATAATCAATATCATATATAGTTAAATCAGAATAATAACCCATTTCAATGGGACTTGCATTTTCAATATTATCATTATTTTCAAAAATATCATCTTGGACAAAATCAACTGATATATTAAATGAATAAAAACCAAATCCATAATAAGGCCTAATTCTTATATAAAGATCTTCTTCATTATTCATGAAATAACGCATTCTGAAAAATCCATCATACCATGTTCTCCAATCATCAAGTAAATTCTGTGAAGAATCATATAAGAAGATATACAAAGAAATATCCTCATCAGGAATATAAATAGAAATGTTTAAGACGTTACTTTCAGGAACATGAATTTGATAATAATCATCATCTAAACTAACTAAATCTAAATAGCTTCCTGAAGTAATTAAAGTTGCATCAGCAAAATCATTGTTATTCTCATAATTATCATCAATAATATTGGTTGTTAAAGTCAGGGTATAGGGAACTTCTACAAATTTAAGAGATGAATTGATGCAAATTGTATAATATCCGGACTGTTCTAATTCAAGTGAAAGATTAAATGGAGCTTTATCAACTAAATTCAAAGATCTATCATAAATAATTATATCAACCTCATTAGGTTGAAATGAAGTTTCATTTAGAATTAGAGAAAAAGATACATTCTGAATTACATAAATTTCAAACCAATCTTGATCAGACCAGATTAAATTAAGTGATTCTGAGAATGATAATTTTTGTCTATCATCAAAATTATCATTAGGTTCATAATTATCATCTATTAATTCATCAGCTATGGTTTTCTGTTTTGAAATAAAATTATGCCATGAGGTGTTTATACAGAAATCTAGATTCTGGTATCTGAAGTTTTCCTCATCTGGTAATATTTGAATAGAGGCACCAGTTAGTGTTTTTTTTCTATGTCTAGCAATATAAAGTGACATAACAATTTCTTCATATATTTCTAAAATATTAGAAGTGAATTGATATAAATTAGGATATATATAACGAAATAATGATTTTAAATGAGAAAATAAATCTCCAAAATCAATATAATTCTCATCATATTCAACAAACTGAGAGTCTTCAATTGCTTTCTGAATAATATTTGCAATAGATTTATTATAATCTTGGTCAATATAAGATAAAAAATCATTTAAAATTGTTTCTAATTCGGCAAATTTTGTTAAATCCAAGGAAACCATTGGTAGGTCTTCCCAGGTATAATCATATCTATAAGATTCTTCATATGTTGCACATATAATTTCTCCAAGTTCTGCAGAAGTACAATTTGGATTTTTATTTAATTCAATAATGATTAAATCGTATGCCCATCCATCTAACGGTTCTGAACATTCACTTCCTACAAAAACATCTACATCTGTCTGATATTGTGAAGCAATTTCCATCATTCCCATAATACAGCAATCAAATCCTAAGAGATCAATGCCCTTTCCTGCTATTGCTTGATCAATTTCAAAAATATCTAAGTAATCATTTTCACTATATCGATCAATACAAGCACCTCCGAAATATGAACCAGATCCTACTCCAAGACCATGATCCCATAATATTAAAGCATATTTATCAGCAGGATGGTTTGATTGTGACCAATTAATAAAATTTTCGAGAGTATCAGGATCTCCCATATTTAATTCCCCGAGATCTTCATAATCTGAATTAATATAGTCATTATCTTCATCATAAGTTATATTATATCGTCTTGTTGTCGTCCAATCTCCATCAGCACTAGTATACCCTACTGCTCGATCAAATAATACGACTATTTCAATACCTTCTTCTAGTTGTATAGATTCCATTTCATTTAAATCGTCTAATCCTGCAGATTCTAAATTATTGTCTGCAGCAAGATAAACCATAATAGTCCAATTATTAAAACCTGTTGAAGTTTTGGGAATTATAGAGTCTTCTTTATATTGATAAACTTTAAACTGATTGTAAATATTTGAAGTAGATCCAATAATTATAACCATTAACAATATTCCAATTTGTTTTATTCTTGACATTTTTAACACGAGATTAACTTAGTTTGGTTTCGTAAGATGGAAAAAAAAATTTATGTTAAAACATTTCTGATGGACCAAAATTTTTTATTTTATTTGATAAATACATGAAATCTTGAGAATAACTTCTTAAAAAATTAATAAAAGATTTCTAAGATTTTTCTTAATTTAACTACTATTATTATAGTAAAGTCTATTCTCAATATAAAACCAATTGGAATGATTTTGAAGTTTTTAAATAATATAATTTTTTTAAAATAAAGATTATTAAAATTCATTCTATTTGCTCAAAAATATTTTTTATAAAGAAATCTTTCCTATTCTTGTTATTTTAATAAAATAAATAGGAGATCTTTAAACTTAAACAATATAGAATTACCTATTCTTCAAATTTGTTGGTGAACTACTTTTTTTAGTATGGAAAAAAAAAAGCAAAAATCTAGTCCCATAAGTTTGAAGGTTCAAGTATATTAGGAAAATAAGATCGTAGAAATTTCTGCGTGCTATAACACAAATGACATTTATCGGCATATTTCTCTAATGGTTCATACCCTTTTTCAATGGCCAACTCAAGGAGACTACACACTCCTCCTTTACCCATTACTTTACCTATTATAGGATGTTTTCTAGGCTTAAATTCACTAATTATTTTTAATAATGAATCTTTTTTAGCATTTCCCAAACAAATACCTTGACATCCTTGAATGAAAACCCATCCATTAGGATCTATCATATACATAGGCGCTCTAAAAATAGAGCACTTTTCTGAAGGTATAGTATTTATATGGTAATATTTTAAAAGATTCTTTATAGCTCGTCCTCTTACTTGTAATGGGCTTTTTATTATTTGACAGAACTTAAACTCATTAGAGATACTTTTACATATCTTATTTGTTTTTGTATTGAAATAATTTGATTCATTTGGAGCACCAATAATTTGCGCATTAATAAGTATAGTTTCTATCTCTGCTTTATGAGCTGCTTTAATTGCTCGTTTTACATTTTCAAGAGGAATAAATTCTTGGTGGAATGCATCAGCACTAAACCCAATTAAATTAACTCCAACCTCTTTTAGTTTTTGAGCATATTTCTTAGCAGTTTCCTCATCTTTACCCCAATAACCGTTCGTTGGTAGTCCTATCTTTGGAATATCAAACTTTTTTGTCTCTTCAATGAGATTGATTAGCAGATTATAATTTAATAATGGTTTTCCTCCAAGAAAATTAACTTCACTGATATATTCTTCTTAATATTTAAATTTTTCAAAATTAAAATATTCAAAGTTAACAAAACTAACATATCTACACAATATTTTAGTATCTATATTTTTGCATGAAACATACATTTCACGATCTTTATTCATAGAATTTTCATAAAGTGTGGGGGAGTATTGAAAAAAAAAATCTAAAAATTAGATTATTAAGAACAAAGAATTAATAAGGAAAAAAGAAATAATTTCTGATCTGACAAATCCATTTAATCTTTATGATAATATTGAGGAAATTCACCAAACAAAACTATTTGATATTTTATTTCAACGTTCCCATCCTACAAAAAATTCTCTATTATATAATGTAAAATATTAAAATCTTAAAAATTATAAATTAAACCGTTGTAAAAAATCTGGACATTCCTGGACAAATCTTTTTGCATCTATTCCAAGAGGAAAGATGCCTGAGTGACCGACAACGGACGGTCTCAAGGGCGACATATAGCCTCCCCCGAAATGCGATAATTCTCTTTCCTGAAATAGGAAATTAATTCTCCAATTGAGGGAAATCCTCTTGAATTATTAATCCAATATAAAATAATATCTATTATAACATCTTATTTTTATTATCTTCCTTATGAATTAATATTTTATATGTTAAAGCTATTAATAATTTCTTCTAATTTAAAAATCAGGAGACAATAAGGATTCTAATTTATTAAAATCCTATCACTTAGAACTATAGCCAAATATGAATTAAATATACATAATTTCCAGATTTGTCCTTTTTTTTGGATACTATGGATTACCCTAAATTTAAATTAGAAAAAAAAGATGAATAATTTATGAAACTAGAATTTATTATTTCGAATATTTTTCATCTTATCACTTTTATAATTCTTTTTACATTCATATTGATAATCTATTTCCGAAATCCAAAATATAAAGGAAACCAATTTTTGGTGGTTGCTTATTTTGGAATTTTAGTAAATATAATGATGATAATGATTAGCACGTTTGAATTTAGCGAGGAAGTCATTAAAATTGTGATTAGAATTAGCGTCATGGGTATTATTCTCGGTATTCCCTGTCTTATGATTGGGATCTGGATTTTTTGTGAAAGTTGGAACTTAGTGAAAAAAACAACTTTTTTTAAATTAACTCCATTTCTTATTGGAGCTTTATGGATAGTGGTATGGATACCTAATTTTATTATAATACAATCCATTCAACCTCTGAATTTTCAACGAAATCCAATGTATATGACAAGTATCACAATTTGGATTTTTATAAATTTGATATATACATCGATGCGTTTAAGACGATCGATTTCATCTTCAAATATAACTGATATAAATATCCACAAAAAATTAAAAAGATTGTTACTTTCCATTTATTTTACTTTTGGGATACCAATTTCGGCAATGTTAGACGGTATAACGGGATTGGTGATTTTTACAATATCTCAATCTATATTTGCGTTAGTTATTACATTAATTATAGCATCGTTTATTTTAAAACGTACATAATTGAGATTTGATATTTTTTTGATTATTCCTGGAAATTATTTAAATCTATTAGAATAATTTTCATTCTTCTCTTTTTCATTTTGAACAACGTAGAGTTGGATTGGCTTACATATATTCTTTATTTAGTTATATCTTGCTGATTATTAATATAATTAAAATTAAAAAAAAAAAGAATTTTTTATGAAATAAATGTATTCTCTATTCCTTAAGTCTTGCGAAAAGATATGCTAACATTAAGATAATAATCAAACAAATAAAGATAACATATGTAAATAAAGAGGGTGTTGCTTGAAATATAAGGAATATCGTTCCACTATAAATTAAGCATGGTAATATTAATCCTAATGCTGTTAATAATAAAATAGATCTTCTAAGATAGGGGCGATGGAATGACCATAATAATAAAACTGTCCATGATTGCATTATTGCTATTGATTGATATACAGCAACAGCATTTTCATCTGAATAAGATGGAAATCCTAATACTACTAATCCCTTATCATATCCTAAAAAATAAAAATAGGCTAAAAAAGTTGTGATAGAACAAAAACTAATACCTACCCAAAAAATTATTTGAATAAACATATGTTTTTTCAAATTTATATGGTTAATATTAGGTGTCTGAGTATTATATTGATTTTTTTTATTATTTATCAATGATTTATTATTTTTTAGTTGAAATCCAAAAATATAAGCTAATAGAAATGCAATACCTAATAATAATCTTAGTGGTATTTGAGAAAGTGCATTATTTATTGTATAAATAGAACTATAGGGTATATAAATAAAAAAATCAGAAATAAATCCAAAAAAGAACAATCCTAAACTTGTTAATAATAGAGTAAATTTATATTTTAATGGTTTTATAAATCCCCAAAAAAGCAATATTGCCCATCCCATCATGCTTCCAAAAGCAAAGGTCAAAATAACTTTTAACTCAATTGTGGGGATTGGAAATCCCATGATATCTATATATATTCGATAGTCTGTAATCGTGTATAAAATATATGCTAAGAGAATTAAAAGGTCTGCAACTGCACCATAAAGATACATTAATTTTATAAATATAAATTTTAACTTATGTTTGTCCATATTTTCTCATTTTAATTAATATTATTTCCATAATGGAAATATTTAATATAGTAAAAAATATAAAGTATTTAAAATTTCCGAAATGGAAATAATTGTTGATAAAATATAATTAAATGTGTAATAAAATGGAAAAAAATAAAAATTATCACATAGATATAGAAATTTGTCAAATTTTTTCAAAGATTATTACTCAAATCTTTAAAGATATTGATGAGATATTTTATATTTCAAAAGATTCTACCAATAAGGAAATAAGAAATAAAATAGGATCTGATATTTTTATCATTCATCTCATAGGTCTAAGAAAAGATATTATTATGAAGGATATTGTTGATATGATTGGATTACCAAATAGTACAGCAACCCGAAGAATAGAATATTTGGTTGGATTAAAATTAGTTAAAAGAGTAAAATCTAAAGAAGACCATAGAAAAATTAATTTACGACTAACGAGAGAAGGTAGAAAACTATCGCTAAAGTATTTTGAATATATTTCTAGTAAATTTAAGAATATTTTTACAAAATTTTCAATTTCAGAACGTCAATTCTTGAAAGATATATTTCAAACAATATCCATCCAGTGAACTAACATTACTTAAAAGAGATAGTTTCAATCATTTATTCAAAATTTTTCATGTTTGATATCATTCAATTGTTTAGGATATAGATAAGTTGCCCATCCCATCAAATTTAGTTTATCTCTTCGATATATCTATTTTAGGCATTAGAAATGTGTCTAATATTATTTATAATGAATTATCATTATAAACAATAAAATCCCCTTTATTGTCTTAATACATGAAATTTCCTCAGACAATAGAAGGTTTACATTATCTTAAGCACTTATCACGGAACTTCCCCCCAATAAATCATACTAAATTCACAATTATATGTTTTCATAGTAAGTTACCATTTTTATATTGACTATACTCTTAAACACTTACTTATTTAAATAATTTATTTCATATACTTAATATAGAAAAGTAAGTAATGGTGTTAATAATGAGAAAAAAATTCAAATTAGCCATTTTGAAGGAAATGATTGAAATTGAAAATAAAAGAAATTGTCGTCTTAATTGTATAAATCAAAAAAAATAATTTTTTTTTTATTTTATTTTCCTTTTTATTACATTTTAAAAAAAAAAAGAATATCGAATTTTATGAAAATTAGTTTACTATTATAACTAAATTAAATAAAAATATAGTTCTATAAGTGTACCTCAATATTTTTAATCTAATCAAAGAATATTTATTTATGGGTATTGATTGGATAGATGTAGATTATGACTATGATGTTACATACAAATGTGAACAATGCAAAAAAATAACAGAAGAACCAAATATATTAAAATGTGTATATTGTAAAAGGAAACTATGTAGAAAATGTCTAAAACTTGATTTTTGTCAAGAGCATTTTAATATGATTCCTTCTCATAATAATAAAAAATTAAAATAGGTAAAAATAAAAGAAAATATTGGACTTACCTTATGTTGTTTCTCCTTTATTATGTTTTTATTTGGAGGTTTTATTTTAGCATATTTAAATAAGGAGTATCTAATTGATATGATAATAACTGGTATAACAATTATAATAATTGCTCTAATATTCACTTGTACCTCAATTATAATATTCTATCAAAATGAAAAAAAAGAACCAAAAATTATAAGGAAAATTAAAGAAGATTTAAAGAATAAGGAGAAAGGATAATTATTTATAACGCATTAAATTTTTAAGTTTTTTCCATATCATTTCTTCTCTAT
>CAZGJX010000117.1:0-11750 GCA_964525635.1 uncultured archaeon | reverse complement strand
CATGCAATCCAGAACCCTAAGACTCAAATTATTATTCAATATTTTCTCTTGATAATATTTTGAAAAGGAAAAGGTAATAGAGATGTAAGATTATAAAATTACGAACTACTGTAAAGGGTATGGATTCGTACTCCCTAATTTATAATTAGACAATATAGGATGGTTCTCCACCCTATATAATTATAGAAAAGAATGATATATAAATAAGAAGAGTGTGTTAGTTTAGAAAATAATTGTGCGATTCATCCACTCCCTAAAGGTAGGGCCTTCTCGCAATTAATTGGTAAAAATAATAATATTAAAAAGTATATTTTTAAATTTTTAATAAAGAATTCATGTGATCTATTCTCCTTTGTAAGAGTCTAAGGGTACCCACATCTTTTCTATGAAATAAATGGCCCACAACGCATTGAACTCCATTTTCAGCGATTTTTTCTGCTTCTTCAAGTGTATTCGAAATACCTAATATTCCCATAGCTCTTGATGTAGTTGTAAAGATTTCGTTATTTTTTTTATAAACAGAAGCATAATAATATTTTGCTCCAATTTTGTTTATTTTTCTATTATCTACTCTAATTAATTGATCTTTCTCTGGATTTGATGGATATCCTTTTGGTGCTAAATATTTACACACAGTAGCCTTCTTTTCAAAATGAATATCGAACTTTAGATTTTCATCAATAATTGCTTTACAAATATCAACAAAATTTGTTTTCAGAAGGGGTAAAATATTCATAGCTTCTGGATCCCCAAATCTAGCATTAAACTCAATTATTTTAATACCTTTGGTTGTTTTAATAAATTGACCATATAAAAATCCTTTGTATTTAACATCTGTTTCTAATTTTATGGCTTTCACAACTTTTTTCATATCATCTAAAGCATTTTCTACATCTTCTTGACTAATAAATGGTAATAGATGATTCTCTATTGAATAAGAACCCATCCCTCCTGTATTTGGCCCTTCATCATTTTCATAAGCACGTTTATGGTCTTGAACTAAAGGACTTCCTATTACATTTTTACCATCTACAAAAGTTTGTAAAGTAAATTCTTCTCCATCAATTTTTTCTTCAAGAATAAAAGATTGATTGTGATTTACAAGTTCTTCACAATAACTAATAATATCATTTTTAGAGAAAAGATGGTCTCCATAAACTTTTACTCCTTTTCCACCGGTTAGTCCATCTGGTTTAACAACTATATTTTCTTCTCCATTTTCATCAATATAATCTTCTATACCTTCTAATGAATTGAAATTTTTAGCATTTATGTTAGATTTAATATTATATTTTTCCAATAGATTTCTCATAAAAATTTTTGAACCTTCAATTTTTGCTGCCTCGATTTTTGGTCCTACGCAAGAAAATCCATGATCTTCAAGTTCATTAACGATTCCCACACATAATGGATTTTCTGGACCGATTACCACGAAATCTATGTTATTTTGTTTACAAAATTTAATAATTTCCTCAAAATCTGTTTCTGAATGAATCTTTACTCTACTTTTACTTAATTCATCTAAACCAGCATTTTTAAAACTCATAAATGCGTATAATTCAGCTCCGCTTCTAACTAAAGATTCTCCAATAACATGTTCCCGAGCACCATGACCTATGATTAAACTTTTTATCATTTAAAACAACTGAATGAAATATTATATATATAAAAATAATGATATGTGTATTAAATTTAGAATCTGAATAATTTTAAGTTTAATTATTAATAACAAATTAATTACTAATAAAAAAAGGATTAATTTTTTATTCACTTAAATTTAAGAATCCTTAATCTTTATTAAATCTCTTATTATTTGAAGTAGGAAAGAAGAAGAATTTTAAAAATATTAACTATTAATTTGGTTTGTAATCTTAATTATTCTAATTTTCCCTTAAATATATCTATTGTGCTTGATATTTCATCAATCTGGAGAATAAATTCTTTAGGTTGCAATTTTTTTAATTTATTAAAATCATTAATAATTTTTTTTAATTCTTTAATCCATAAATCCATCAAAACTTCTTTTTCTTTATCTTTTAATAAATTTTTAATTTCATCCAAAATAATATCTTTTACTTTTTCTAATAATTTTTTTTCATTAATTGTATAAGATATTTTTAAAACGTCCTGTTGACTTTTTATCTCATCGATATCTGATGCACATTTAGATTTATTTTTTGAAAATTCATCATAATAAACATTTATTTTATCTAAGATGATATCCTCTTGATTGTTAAATTTAATTTCAGTTTGTTCCTTATCAGTTTTAATTATATTTTCCAGTAATGAGATTTTATTATTTATTGATGTTATTTTTTCTGTAAAACTCTTATTCTGCTCTTTAATTTCATTTTTAATCATATCTATATTGTGATTATTTTTTTCTAATAGCTTACCTAATTCCGAATATTTATGATCTACTTCTTTTAAGTTGTTATCAATATTTTGAATCTTATCTATTTTTTTTTCTAAATTAATATTATTTTTCTTTAGATTATCAATTTGATCTGAAAAAATATTAAATTGTTCCTTAATCTTATCTTGAATATTTTCGATAACTTTTTCTGATTTTATAAACTCATCTTTAGAAATAAATTCTATATCTTTTTTTGCTATTTTATTCACCTTTTAATAAATTCTCTTTTACTTTATTATCTGATTTTTTGATTGAGATATTATCAAAATTTATTAAAGAATTAAGCTTTAATTCGAAATCATCCTTTAAAATCCTTAATTCATTTAAGGTTTTATCTATACTTTTTTCTAATAACTGGATCGGTGTCTTTTTTAAATTTGTAATCATATATTCCACAGATAAAATATTCTGATTAAACGTACTTTTTATTAATTTTTTTATTAAATCAAGGTCCTCTTTATTTTCTTGAATGAAAGCAGATTTACTCTCGGTACTATCTTCTTCAATATCAATTTTTTTCTTTTTTACTTTCAATGATGGTTTTTTTTGAAATTTTAAAGAGTTTATTTTATCTAAGTTAATTAAAATTTTATTGAGATTATCTACTGTTTTATTTATTTTGTCGAGAAATGGTTTACTCAAATCTTCAATATCATTTTCTTTAAATTCTTCCTTTTTCTCTTTTAAAAAATTATAAATAGCAAAATCAATCAGATTTTCAATATTTTTGTTCGTCAGTGCGGATACACAAACTATAGGATAATCATCCAAATTCTCTTTTTGTAATAATTCTTTCAATTTATTTTCATTTAAATCAAGATCTATTTTATTTCCAATAATAAATATTATACTTTCTCCAGATTTTTCCATCAGATTATTTAAATACACATTATTTATATCAACTATAGTTTCATCAGGTTTAGATAAATCAAATACTATAAATGCAATGTCTACATTTGTAAAAAAAACAGGATTCAGTGGATTAAAAGCCCTCTGTCCTCCTAATTCCCAAAGGCTGATAGATATCAAAGCATTTTGTTCATCTAAAAGATAGTCCTTCTTTAATATATTCGAGCCTATTGTTGGTATATATCTTTCTGAAACTTCAGTACCAGTAATAGAATTAATTAAAGATGTTTTTCCTACTCCTCCATTTCCAAGAACAACTAATTTTATATTAAATTCATTTAACAATTCATTCAAAAAAAACAACACACTACTGGTGAAATAAAGATTTAAATATAATATCAAAAAAGTGATATAAATTCTTTTCTAAATTTGATTCTATATTTAATAAAATTAAAGAACCTATAACTTGGAAAATAAATAAAATAAATAGGATTAATATAATTATTTAATATATAAGTCAAATTGTACCAATTTATATTTAAACTAGCCTATACAGAATATATAGGAAAAAACTTATTTTCCAAATAATGGATAAAATAATCAGGATTTAGATTTTCTCCAGATATTTTTTTTATTAAATCTATTGGATGATAAATTTTTCCATATTGATGTATATTATCCCTTAAATAATTAAGAAACCCTGAGAAATTACCTTTTGAAAAGTCATTTTGTAAGTGAGGGTTTTTAACTAATGCATTATGATATAGTTGAGCGGCATATAAGTTACCTAAAGTATAAGTAGGGAAATATCCAAATGCTCCTCCAGACCAATGAATATCTTGTAAGATCCCATCAGAGTCATTTGGAGGTATAAGATTCAATAGTTTTTCTGTTTTTTCATTCCAAATTTGAGGCAATTCTGATGTAGTTATTTTATCTTGAAAAATTAAATTCTCTATTTCAAATCTTAAAATAATATGAAGAGAATAAGTTATTTCATCTGCCTCAACTCTTATTAAGGAGGGTTTAACACTATTTATTGATCTATAAAATTCATTTTTGGATAATTTTTTTAAATGTTCAGGAAATAATTTCTGTAATTGAGGATACCAATAGTCCCAAAATTCTTTGCTCCTCCCAATAAAATTTTCCCATAATCTTGATTGAGATTCATGAAATCCTAAAGAACTTCCCCCTGCTAGATTTGTATTATGAATTTCCTTCATAAATCCAGCATCATATAATGCATGACCACATTCATGTAATGTTCCAAATAAACATGCAGGTAAAAAATTCTCCCAAATACGAGTTGTTATTCTTATATCTGTTGATGATAATGAAACTGTAAATGGATGAACAGACTTATCTTGTCTACCAATTGAGAAATCAAAATTTAGCTTTTCTAAGATTTTTATACTAAAATCCCATTGCTTTTTTGGATTATAATATTTATTTAAAATAGATTGATCAGGAACATCATTGGAATTCATCAATTTTTTCAAAATAGTTTTAAGTTTGATAGATAATCTATTAAAAATTTCAGAAATCCATTCAGATGTTGCACCTGGTTCAAATTCATCGATCAATGAATCATATCTTGTTAGACCAATATCGATTTTATCAGCATATTCTTTCTGAAGTTCTATAATCTTATCAAGATAAGGTCTAAATCTCAAGAAATCCTTTTTTTCTCTAGCTTCCTTCCATGCTTTATAAGCTAAAATTGATGTTTTAGCTAACTCTGTTATTAGTTCTGTGGGAACTTTTATTGCCTTTTCATATTCTCTTTTTGCTTCTCTAAGTATTGCTGAATCGATTATATTTAAATCATTGATTCTTTCTGCTTGTTCTATAAGTCTTTGTGTTTTATTCGATATCAATTTTTTATGGGTAATTCTACTAACTAATTCAATTAGTTCGGCTCTTCCTTTATTAGATTTCTCAGGCATGTAGACATGTTGATCCCATTCAAGGAGATTATTAATATATTTTAATTTCTTTAAATCAGAAAAACGCTCATTTAATTCTCTAATCTTAGTCATAATAGTTTATTTATAATTTATTTGTAGATAATTAAGAATTGAAAAATCTATATAATTAGTTAGATTTTTATTATTTTTTTATAAAAATATTAGCCGCTCTTTTTAGATCATCCAGTGTTAATTCCCTTTTAAGGGAGTTTTTTATTTCCATTATAAATTTATTACATAAATCCAGATTAAGATTACTCCCTCTAAATTCAATCATCTCTTGTAATAATTGTGCTTTATCAGGGATTTCACTAATATCATTATATTTTTCTTCAGGATTTTTCATCACTACTTTTAATATTTCAGAACTTTTTTTTATTGCAATATCATCATGTGTTAATTTTAGTTTTGACTTTTCTGTTTTAATAGGCTTCTCATTAGTAATTTCTGGATATTTCTGAATTTTAGGAAGCTGTTTTACTTTTATTTCTTTTGTAAATGAGATTTGTTTTGGAGGAGCAAATTTTTTTTTTCTCTCAATTTTTTTTCTTATAGCGACTCTTTCATTTAATTTTTCTTCTATTTCTTTCACAATTCTCTTAAAATCATCCAAATAATTATAACATTGGCATGAGTTCGCTAATATTATCAATTCCTTATATGTTGCCAATGCTTTAACTATATTCTTTTCTTCTATCATTTTTTCAGCTGATTTAATTAATTCATTAAAATTATCTGGTAGTGCTTTTTTTAATTCAAGTGCATTTCTGATTAAATCAAAAACCTCTTGTTTATCATCTGAATTAATAAAAGATAAAAAGGTGATATTAGAGAAATTTAACTCATTTTTAATTTTTTTTATATCTCTTTCACTAATTAAATCCATTTTATTAGCTATGATTATAAATCTAGATAAATTACTTTCTTTCTTTTTTAACGTAAGGAAATAGTTAAGTACTTTTAAATTGTAATTTGCAGCGTTAAAAACAAATAGAACCAAGTCTGAACCACGTATGAATTTGGGCCATAAAAGGGAAAAATTGTCCTTTAGTTGAAAATCCCAAACATCAAATTTTAATTCATATAAATCAAGAATTGAGACCTTAGCAAAATTCATTATATTTCTTTCTTTATTATGCTTCGTTAATAATGTGTAAAGTGTTGATTTACCTGCATTTGTTGGACCTATTATAGATATTTTGCAATGTAATTCTGCTTGTAGTTTAATAAGATAATTTATAAATTCTTTTTTAACGGATTCAGAATATTTTAAAGATTCTATATTATGATAAATTACGTTAAATTTTGTAATAGCTTTATCTAAGATATCTTCAATATAGTCTATAGAATCTATTAGATCGGTTACAGTAATAAAACAAATATTTTGAAACTTTTTATAAAAAATCTGATGTTCTGAAATTCGACGGGAAAGGATTTTTCCAGGTGAGGGTATTTCAATTTTGCTTATTATTGTATTGGCAACATTTTCGATTTCTTTATTTTCAAAAGCTAATGCAAAGGTATGTGAAAATACTCTTTCTCCATTGTAAATAATATGAAATTGTCGAAGCATTTCATTAAATATTGTTTTTTATTAGTTTGGGTATTAAAATAATAATATAATTTGTATTAATAATTTTTTACTCGAAGAATTTAATATAAAAAATAAGTGCAAGACATAACTTATAATATTAAACTCTAAAAGTAAGAATAATTATTCTTCAGAATGTTAAATCTTTTTTTTTGATATTTATCCATAATTTAAAAATTATACATTTTTTAAATTTTCTTCTAAAACTTTAAACAATAAAAAATATTTGATTTCTTAATAATATATTAATATTAAATGAGATCTCTAAAAATCAATCTAACCAATTAATACTATGCCCTTAGAAGAAAAGCATATTATTGATTTTTTAAAAAATCCAATAATTAAGCGACAGAGTTCTGAATTATTAGGACATCTAATTAACAGAATCAATGACTTATGTTTTAAAGAATGTCAAGTTGATCGGATCACATGTACCTTAACTCCAATGTGTACACGTCGATTTCTACTAAAATTAAGAATAAAAAATGGATTAACTATGGAAGATCTTCCGAAATTCTGTTATAGTGTTAATAAGGGTGTTATTGAAAGATATTTTAGAGGAAAGACAATTGTTTACAAACCTTTTGATAGTTATCTATATTTAATTGACTTTTTAGACATATTTTTTCATGGAGATTATCGTAAATTAAATAAATATATTTCCTTTAAAAATTGGGACGCAACCTATAAAATACTTGATGACCGAATAAAAGAAGAAGAAAAATTTCGATATTATAGAACAGACAATTATTTTTTAATTCATTATGAAGAACGATTACATATAATCTTTTTAAATGAGGGTTATGTACTATGTAATGCTAATAGAGAGAGAATTGAAGATTTAGAATTAGTCAAAGCGATATTTAAATTACATGCTAAAATGTACTTTCCTGAGATAGTTATAAAACTGATCGAAGATAAATTTATCAGTATTATAATGAAAATTCCATATGATATAGTGTCTAAAATTACTAATGATTATTCAAAAATTGTAAAAAATCAAAATAAACATCATCCTGATAATTATTTTTGGAATATCTTTCCTGATGATTTAATAAAATTATCAGAATTTTGTAAAATGATAAATTTACATATGGATAATTTTAATGATTTAATATTAACTTTAATTATTGAAAATAGAGATTATAATAAAATCAATATTAAAACTGAAGATCCTTTAAAATATAGAGATCTGAATGAAATCATTAAGATCATTGATTATATATATAATAAATTCTATGTTATTTGGGTTTAATAACAATTTAATAAAATTTTTGAAAGATTTTTTCAAATGGTTATAAATATGACTGAAGAAAATATAGATGATGAGGAAATAGAAAATATTAAAGAATTAGTAAATGAAGGAAGAATAGATGATGCTGTAGAACAAATTGCATTGTATTTAGAGAAAAGTACTGACGAAAATGATTTAGATAGAATAGAAAATATATTAGAAGCTGTTTTAACTTTACATGGGGGTAAAACGGTACTTCGTTTTCTCCTTGAACATAATATAATTGACATACCATCACTATTAAACAATTTATCTAAGAGAGATTCCGTACTCCGATATTCTTTTCTATTATTATTAAAGTCAATATGTGAAAATGAATTTGATTTAATACTCCCTCATATTGAAAGCTTATTGGAATCAAAAGATCCTAATGTAGTAGAAGCGGCTTTACAACTATTGCTCTTTATTGTGGGAGGAGAAAAAATAAATCTTGAAGAATCACAAATAAAAGCAGTTGCTAATTCTTTATCAAGTAAGCAAGATTTTGTTATAGAAAAGGCACTTCAAGTGTTAATAGTAATAGGCAAACAAGCTCCTTCATTAACTACAAAAATTTTAACAAATTACCTTAAACAATTTCCTGAAAATGAAGAATTAAAAAAAAATTTGGATCTTATTTTAAAAGCTATAGTGTCTGTTGAAAAAATTGATGAGATTGTTGAAGAAGAGAAATTGCATGATATTATTACACCAGATAATACGAAAAAAGTTAAAATTGTTAAAGAGTTAAAAAAAGTAGAACAAAAAATCTTAGATAAAGAAGTCGAACTTAAAAAAAAGGACCTAGAATTAAAGAAAAAGCAATTAGAATTAGAAGAAAAAGAAATTAAAGAAAAAGAGAAAGTTTTAAAAAAGAAAGAAGAATTAATAGAGAAAGAAAAAGTTTTATCTCAAGTAGAGCTCGAATTAAAAAGAAAAGAGGTAGAAGAACGACAACAGAAGATATTGGAACACGAATCAAAGAGAATTCAAGAAAAAATGAAAGATATTGAAGAAGAAAATAGTAATAACACCTAAATAGGTTTTTCTTTGAGTCTATTTCTTATTTTCCTAATTTCAGGTAATTTTATACTTTCAGGAGGGAGACTTTTTATTAATTCCTCAGCTAATTGATATCCTTCTTCTATAAAATTTAAAGTTTCTAAAAGTTCAATTATTTGGATTTTATAGTCATCAACTTCAGTTTCTCCTTCATATTGGAGTAATTTTTCTTTTACAATATTTGAAATACCTGATATACTTTCAAATTGTTTAATTTTTTTTACAAGTTGATTAAGACTACTCATTATATTATACCATTCTGATTTATTATATTTATCAATACTCTCTAAAACTTTATTTACAAACATTTCAACATTATCAATTTGTTTGATTTTATAACTTATCTCGATTAAATCTAATAATGCCAGTTCATAAAGAAATATACTATCTATGTTTGGAATTACTTTATCATAAATCCATTCAATTAACCTATAATGACCAAAATTATGAATAATATCAATTAAAAATCTTATGACAGAATAATATAATTTTGCATTTTCGGTTTTAGTAGGAGATAAAAAAGAAATTAAAGTATATTTAACCCTTCCAATAGCATCATCAAAATCTACTGGAATTTCTGCAAATTTATAATAAGCAGATTCTAAAATAGTCTGTACTTTACTCCTGCTCTCATAATCATAAACAAAATATTCAGCCCATTTAGGTTCTGGAATATCTTTATTTTTATTGGTTTTTTTCCTTGTTTTCTCAGATTTTTCAACCGTTAAATTTCTATCTAAAATTCCCTCAGCTTCTTCTTTGGAAATAATATTAAGAATTATTTTATTTTTTTCCTTTGGAACAATAAGCTTGAAATAAACATCTATATTCGATTTAAATAAATCTTCCCTGATTTCTTTAGGTAATGTGATTCCTGTTTTTGTTTTTTTAACAATAGCTTCAAAATAATTATCTTCTCCACTGTTCATTTTCTCTTCCATATATTTTAAATAGCAATGAACTTTAATAATAATTCTTATTCAAAAATAAAAATGAAAATATATTAAAATTATATAATTAATGATATTTTCAATCATTTTAAAAAATAATAAAATTAAGCTGTTGTATTAACAAGCTCTACTCCTCTAACATCAAAATTTTTATCTATAAAAATAAGAATAGCATGCCCTTTATGGCTATAAACTAAAGGAACAGGATAATCTTCTGCATTATCAATAAAACTTTTTTTTACTAGAATAGGAAGTATTTTTTTACAAACCCGACAATAAGCATTAATAATCTTTACCAGATCTAATTTCTTAAAATGCTCTAATAAACTATCTATAACAATATTAAATCTTGTAAATATATTCGAAGATACATTCTCAAAAGATAAAATAACTTTAATATCATACATTTCATTAAATTTTTCATCTATATATTCCAGGATTGCTTCAAGTAATTGAAATTGAATATCATTATTAGCCCCTATCGTGTATATCAGATCTCCTTTTTTTATATGTACGATTTTACTATTCCCTTTAAAAATATGAAAAAATATATCATCTGTAGCATATTCCTTTACTAGGTTCACATCCAAGATATAACTCCTAAATGAACTTGGTGGTTTCCATTCAAATAATGACATATTTTTACTACTAATATTTATAAAATTGAGGTGATTATTAAGATTGCTAAAATTCGATATAAACACATTATCCATAAGATTTTAACTCTATTCATTCTGATTTTATTATTACATATATAATTTTATATAAATATCTAATTATATCAAAAATGGGATTTGTAATAATTCTTGATATTGTTAATAAAAATGGATATAATTTCATTTTTCTAAACATGGTTTTAGAAAAGATGTTATTTTATGATAATAATGAATTCCAAATATGATTTCTTTTTGGAAATTATACGTATATTCTTTTATCTTATTTATTTGGAAAAATATAAAGCATTTTTTTATATTTTCCCTTCTTTATTAATATCTTCAAGATATTACTAATTTTAAATTAAATATAATTTTAATTAATAGACATAAACATTGTCTATAAAGATATATAATTAGTCTTAAAAGACAGTGGCGAAGCTTATAAAACAATATTTTTGTCTAATTCATTTAAATAGATTTCGATTTACGTCATTATTAATGTTTAAGATTATTTTGTATTATTAAAATTTAGGAGGGGATAAAAAAATGGGTTTACAAATATTAGAAGAAGAAAATACAGAATTAGTAGTTGATAAAAGTTATATTGATAATTTAAAGAAAGTTATTCACAATTCATTCTTGAAATTTATATTAAAAAAAGTAATTTTTTATTTTATTTTATTTTTTGCTGCAATATCTTTAGCTTTTTTAATTCCCCATCTCATGCCCGGAGATTCAGTAAGAGCAAGATTACTTGAAACTGCTGGAAATACAGACTGAGATGATATTATAGCGAAATATGGGCAATATGTCGATGCTTTTGATTTGAATAAACCTCTTTATGAACAATATTTTATGTTTTTACGATCCTTTTTTTAAGGTGATTTAGGTAAATCTATAAAATGGTTTTCTTATACAGTATGGGATAAAATGTCACCTTATATCCCATATACACTTATTCTTGTGGTACCCGCAGTTATTAT
>CAZGJX010000116.1:0-11961 GCA_964525635.1 uncultured archaeon | reverse complement strand
AATGGATAACTTTTTCAAAAAAATTAAAAAATTTTGTTAACTTGTAAACTTAAGATCTATATTAATTTATTAATTATTCAAATAAATTGAATTATATATCAGAAAAACTATTTTAATCATAGAATGTCTCAAACTAATTTAAGAATAGATAGAATTCAAAAAGGAACTGTTATTGACCATATAGATGCAGGATATGCTTTAACTATTTTAAATTTAACAGGTCTAGATGAAGCACCAAATTTAATAACTATAGGTGTAAACGTGTCCTCAAATAAATATAATAAGAAAGATATTATAAAAATTGAAAATGTATTTTTAGATAAAGTTCAGATGCAGATGATATCTATTTTATCTCCAAATGCGACAATATCTTTAATTGAAAATTTTATGGTTATTGAAAAGAAAAGAGTAAATTTACCCGAAAAAATTATTAAATTAATTGAATGTAAAAACAATACATGTATAACTAATTCTAAAAAAGAACCCATTTTCACTGAGTTTTCTGTATTAGAAGAAAAGCCCTTAAAAATTCAATGTGTTTACTGTGATCGTATTTATAAGTTGGATGAGATTATCTTCACTAAAAAGGAAATAAAAGAGAAAAAAATAAAGCAAACAATTCAATTATAAACCTATTAAGTAGTAGATTAAATTAAATAAGATTATTTCTAAAAAAAAACTTAATTGTTGATCTACACTCACCCGACAAAATAGAGAATTGCTTTTCCTTGAAATAGAAATATTTATCTTCGTGGTATCCTTATTATTATTAATGCCTGCTAAGCCTTCTGATATTGAGAAAGCCACTAATCACACTTATTGGCATTCTCGGAACGAATTCCAATGTCCATTGTGTTCTTCACCACTTAGACATGAATATAATAATGGAGGAAGGAAGGTTTTCACGTTAAAAGGTGCTCTGTGGGTAGTAACGAATTATGATAGTTGTACTAACTCTAAATGCGAGATGCATGATGCCTTTCCCGTGGCATATAGTTCAGCTATGCGAAGGAAGCGATTTTCTTTAGATGCGTGGGCTAAAATCATTCAGCATCATTTCAAGCATCATCTTAATTATTCTACCATAGCAGAACTCATGTGGGATGATTGGGAAGTCTCTATTTCAAGGAGTACGATAAGAAGTATTTGCCAATTCTTTGAAATGGCGGGTAAGCAATACATGGATGAGAAAATATTACAAGAGATCAAAAATAATGGGAGGATCGTGCTTTCGCTCGATGGAGCCCAACCTGTTAAGAAAGAACCATCACTTTGGGTGTTTTCGGATCATCTCACGGGGAACGTCCTTCTCGCTAAAAACCTTGATACTGCTCCCTCTAACGTGTTAGAAAAACTACTCAAAGAAGTTGAAACCCTCTATGGCGTTCCAATCATAGCAGTGATATCAGATAAGCAAAATAATATCGTAAATGCTGTCAAGCAGTTTAAACCGGATATACCTCACGCTTTTTGCCAATATCATTTCTTAAAACATGTTTCAGGGCCAATTGTTGCTAAAGATTCTTCCTTGAAAAAAAATCTTCGAAAAGCCGTCTCGAAGCTTTCAATCATTCAGAATCAAAAACATGCTGAAGATAATCCCTTGTACAAGTTATTTGAGCCCATTAGTGAAGAATTGCGATGTGCTATTGCCAGTCGAGGTGACAATTTTAACGTCTTTCCTGGACTTGAGACTTATCTAAATTTAGAGCACGTTTGTAATCAATTAGAACGTTTTAACAATCTATCCTTGCCGTTAAAAATTACTCACACTCTAAATTCTCTTCTTGATGCTTTGCGGAAATTACTTGAGTCTAACCATTCATTAAAAGAAGAAATCGTTACATTAATTCCTGAATTTCAACAGCTCCGTGATATCTTGTCCAAAAGGAAGAATAAAGCGTCCCATGTAAGGAAGCTTTTAAATCAATGGATTTACAAACTTCAAAAGCGTTTAAAACGAAGAGATCTCGAATCCAATCCTGTGCAAATTAAGTGGCAACAATCCTCATCCAAGATGAGTTGTGAGGAAGCCTGGCAACAATGGATACGGCTATTTAATTCTTATAAAACTGGTTTATTTGTTGCTTATGACATGGAAGAACTAGAATTCACGAATAATGCCAAGGAACAACTCTTTCACAGGAGTAAACATCATTTTAAAGCATTATTAGGGCGCGATAATATTTCAAATACCTTTCTAAATCACGGAGCACTACACGTACAACTTCTGGATATTGATTTCTCGAAGAAAAAAGTATCAGACGTGTTATTAGCATCGGAAATCCCTCTCATTGAAGCTAATAGAAGAGAATTTTATGCACAATATGCGACCATCAAGCGTACATGGAGAATCAGAGAGGATAATACGGGAAATATTGCAGGTTTTGAAGAAAATTTAAAACAATTAGAGGGGGATCTAAATGATTTTGTCGAGTGAGTGGGGATCAACAATTAAGAAAAAAAAGAGAAAATAAGCTAATATTACTTAAAATAAAACTCATTTAAAATATAATATTATTAAAGTATTGGTGAAAACTGAAACTAACATAAAAAGGAAAAAATAAATACTAAGACCAGGAGTTATTATTTTTTTCCAATTCCACTCTTCTTTATCATATTCAAATTTGAAAATTACAAAACTAACAAAAAAGGGAAATAAGAACCAAAAAACAATCAACCAAAGAAAGATCCACCATCCAATTAATTGAAATATTACTCTAGCAATAAAACCACCTAAAGCACCCGTTACTGCTCTAGCCCAATACATTTTTGTTTCTCTTGCTATTCTAATATCAATTTTCTTCTCTTTTCCTTTTTTTTCCCTAGTTTCATCTTCTAATTTTTCATGTCGTAATTTGATTAACTTTTTTCTTTTTTTACGTATATCTATTTTTTTTGGACGATTTTTCTTTACCATGATTATGATTCTTTTTTTTTATTTATCTAAATTCGGAATTTCCAAATATATGAAAATTAATATTATTATTTATTAAAAATCTTATAGATTATTTAATTTTTTTATTGATCTCTTTTTATTAATAGAAAAATAACTTGGGTTCCCCCGATTAGATTGGTTTTATAATTGATTTATAATATTCTATTCTGTATAATTCTTTTAATTTGATATAATTTCTTATATATATCCTTTATTTCGAGATTTTCATAGGTTTAAATATATAAGTTTATACAATTTATATTCCTAATATTAAATAGATTTAATAATTTCTCAATAAAAATCTCATTATTAATTTCCCCTTAGGTTGATAAAAATTAAAACTTATTTTTCAAACATAGATGTATTTGCAATAGTTAGAGAATTAGATCAAATCTTAACAGAAGGAAGAATATCAAACATTTATGAAGTTGAAGATCTTATCATCATAAAAATTAAAACAATTCAAGGTAATAAAAATCTTATAATCAAGAGAGACGCTAGAATTAATCTAACAGAATATAATTATCCCGTACCAAAATATCCAAGTCAATATATTATTTCTTTAAGAAAATTCTTAAAAAATCGAAAGATTATAAAAATTTATCAATATAATTTTGACCGAATTGTAATCTTCGAATTAGATGACAGAGAAAATAAACCATGGAAATTTATTATAGAGCTATTTAATAAAGGAAATTATATTATAGTAGATGGAAGTAATACGATAAAAGTTGCTAAACGATATGTAAAATTAAGAGAGAGAGATGTTCTAGCAAATAGAGAGTATAAATTTCCCACTTCTTTTGGTAAGTGCTTTTTAGAAATAAATCGTGCAGAATTTGTTGACATTATTAATAAAGAAAATCAAATAGTAAAGATTTTAGCTAAAAATATTAGTGTCTCGGGGATCTATAGCGAAGAAATTTGCCTTAGAGCAAATATTAAAAAAGATCTATTAGGAAATAAAATTGTAAATGAAAAAATTGATGATTTATTTAAAGCTTTTAAAGATTTGAGAAATCAACTATTGTTTTCGGATATAAATGCTCATATTGTTTATGATGAGAATAATTCAGAGTTTTCAGTGCTTCCTTTTGAATTGAGAATTTTTGAGAATAATACAAAAAAGTATTTCTCAACATTTAATGAAGGTGTTGATCTTTATTTTTCTAATATAGATTCAAAGAATATAATAAAAGGATCTGATAGGAAAATAGAAAGTAAATTAAAATCTCAAAAAAAGATATTAAAAAATCAACTTGATTATCTTGATCAACTCGAATTTAAAAGTACAAAATATTACAATAAAGGAGAATTCATTTACTCTAATTTTCAATCATTAGAAAGATTACTAGAAGTAATAAAAGAAGCTCGAGCGAAAAAATATACTTGGGATGAAATAAATAATAAATTACTTCAAGCTAAAGAAAAAAATATGGAAGGGATCAATTTTTTTGATAAAATTATACCCTCCACTAAAGAAATCGTTTTAAAACATATAGAAGAAGAGATTTATTTGGATAGTAATAAAACAGTTGGAGAAAATGCAAATTTAATATATCAAAAAGCAAAAAAAATGAAGAAAAAAATTAAGGGAACAAAAGAGGCATTGGAGAAAACAAAGTCAAAAATAAAAAAATTGGAGAAAGAAATAGAATTCATTGAAGAAGATATTGATTTTTTAGTTAAAAAACCAGAAAAAAAATGGTATGAGAAATTTAGATGGTTTCTATCATCTAAAGGTTTTCTTGTAATCGGTGGTAGAGATGCATCATCAAATGAAACTATATTTAAAAAATATATTGAATCTAATGATTTAATATTACATACTACTTTTCCAGGGTCTCCATTAGTTATTATAAAAAATCCAGATAACAAGATTATATCTGATGAAACAATCAAAGAAGCTTCTGATTTTGTTGTAAGTTATTCTCAAGCATGGAAAGAAAGTTGGGAATATGCAGATATTTTTTATGTTAATCCAGATCAAGTTTCTAAATCACCTCCCTCTGGTGAATTTTTACCAAAAGGATCCTTTATGATTGAAGGAAAAAAGAATTTTTTTAAAAATGCTAAAACTGAACTTGCAATAGGATTAATTTATATAGAAATGGATTCAAATAATATAAACTACAATATAATTTATTATCCAAAAATTATAAGCGGACCATTAACTGCAGTTAAAGTCCAAACTAATAATTACTTAGTAATATCACCCTCACGATCTGGATTTTCAAAAGGAATATTAGCAAAAAAAATTAAAAAGTATTTTATAGAGAAGAGTGATAAAGAGTTAAGAAAATGGATAAATATATTATCTTTAGATGATATAATTTTGATGTTGCCTAATGGAATATCAAAAATTAAAATGTTTAGCTAATAAAATTATTCTCCATCCATTTTTTAATAAGGGGTATGTTTTTATGATCATCAAATAATAATCCATCAATACCTATCCTAATTAGTTCTTTAATTTTTTCAAGGGGATTGATATATGTCATAAAATCCCAAGAGAGAGCATAAATTTTCTTTTTATGGCAAATGTTTATGAAGGATTTTGTGATTTGACTTGATTTTAAACTGATCATATCTAAGGGAAAGACATAATCTTTTAATTCAGCTTCAGCTAAAAATGTGTCTAATTTTAAATCTTCACCTTTCGTTATATTATAACAAATTAGACAATCTGAATTCTTTTTCTTGATATCTATTAAGTTTGAATAATTTCGTCCACTTATAATGCATTTATTTGATAGATCATTTTTATAAATAAAGTCCAAGATGCTTTCTTGAATCCCAATTTCCTTTAATTCAATCATATAATTTATCTTGTCTTTATATTTTATCAGAATGTCAGTGAGGAGGGGAATTTCTTGATTATCATTTTTTGTTCTATATTTATTAAGTTCTCTATAGCTAAGCGTGTTTATATATCCCGATCCATTAGTAACTCTATCTATTGTTTCGTCATGAAAAACTATAAGTTGATTATCTTTTGTTCTTCTTATATCAAATTCGATATAATCCGCTGTTGCGTTTATTGCGGCATCAAAGGCTACTTTTGTATTTTCATCAAAACCTTTTCTGGTACCTCTATGACCTATAAAAAAAAAACCCATATTTAATAATATAAATTATCTTTCTTGAATAAGATAAAGATATATTATTATAAAAATCAATCCTATCATGCTAAATCCAAAAACTACCGCATTTAAAACAGATTGAATTATGGATAATATAAATAAACCAACTATATCTTTCCATGTAACTGGTTTTCCTGTCAATTCCTTATAATTTCCAAGGCTTATAGTCATGAAAAAGAAGAAGAGTATAATGACCATTATTTTAAAAATTGCATCAAATATTTCCAAAAGTAAAATATCTCCATATATAATTGAAACAAAATTACCATTGAAAAGCAAAGAATTTATTAAAAAAATCCCTGCTAAAATAGCAGATATAATTGTTGTTTTATATGCAAATATATCATCTGCTTTTTTATCAAGCTCAATTTTTCTTTTTGAATCCGGTTTTTTAAACTTAGACATTATGATCGTATCCTTTTTATTTTTTTCTTTAATAAAACAATTCTATATATGTAAAAACCGTAAAGGACGCCATTAATACTAAAGACACTGATAACTAAACCCATCACAAGAGCATCTATATCAAAAGGAGGTTTAGTTTTTGGTTCTTGTATTTCAATAAGAATTTGTGTACTCCGGCGGATTCCTTCTGGGAACAATGGATCAATTCCTTGACTGATATTAAATGCAAATTCAGAGTTATATTCTAACATTACGTCTCTATCATCACTTTCACTTGAGCTCGTTGGTAAGCTAAATTCATATGTAAATTCTAATTCATCTCCTATTATTACCATCCCAGCTCCTTTTCCATCTGTATTGCTATCTAAAGAAAATATGCTTTTATTTATATAATAGTCATTAAAAGAATAATTTTCAGTTGATATATTAACTATTTTTGCATCTTCAAAATACTCTAATTGAGTTGATGAAGAATTAGAGATTAAAATAGCTATAAATCCATTAGGGTCCTCTTCTATTTCTAAATTATATTGAATTAGAAAATAAAGATGATCTTTATCCTGAATTGCTTTAAAATCTATAGGTAAACCAGAATCCGTAGGGGATGTTTTTAAATAGAGCTTAGTAAATTCTACTTCTTCCCATTCATCAAGATCAGTATCTATCTCTCCATTTATATTTGGAGATTCTCCAAAAACGGACACAATCTCTGTTGCAGCTCCATTAGAGATTGGTAGGGTCCATAAAGATAATAAAATACCACTAGAAATAAATAATATTATTAAAATTTTAAAATTCCTTTTCTTCAAATGCTTCCTTCACTTTTAATTTTTCTTAAACTTATTTTCTATGATGTTTAATGATAATTAAGTGTAAATTTAATATTTTACTTTTCAAGATCAATTATTCTAAAAAAAAAAAAAATAACTACTTTCTTGAGAAATTAAGAAAGATATTTTGGTAATAAAATAGCACAATTAAATTTATTTAAATAAGTGTTAATATAATTTAATATACGTATTATTTCTCTTTTAGCATCTGAATTATTTTTATTATAATCAGCAAATTCTTTTGGCCCTAATGCTATTAAAAGACCAGATAAATCTTTTTCTCTCTTTATTAAAAACCAAAAGGATTTTTTTTTTTCATTATCTTTTATAATTAATAAAATCCAAGGATTTAAAGACCAAAGCTCTTTAGTTGGTGAAATAACGCATTCAATTCCCCTTCCTACATTATAATTCTTCGATGTGTTAATAGTCTTACTTAAACTATTAAAAAAGCTTCTTTTAATGACTAAATAACCATCAAAAAATCTTTTTGCATCATATAATAATAAATCCTCTTTTTTATTACTATTTAATCCAATGCTTACTGTCCAAGGCTTCATATGTTTTTTTAAATCCTCCTATCTAATGAAATTTCTTCAATTCTTATATTCTTTATTATTTTTTTCAACTTTTCTATTGATTCAGTAAAACCAGTTAAATTGGGATCTTCTTTTTCCATTAAACTACGATTTATATAACATTCATAGAATAATTTATTATCTTTAGTTGTCAATCCAGAAGTATGTAATATTCTGAATGATTTTAAAGTATTTATTAGTTTTTCAATATCATTTTTTGGAATTTGTTCTCCACTTATTATTACTTTAGTTATTATTTTTTTATTTATTGGATATATTGTTAATTTTATGCATTCGGAAGTTTTTGATTGAATTATTAAAAGATATTTAAAAGTACTTAAATCTTGATAATTAATAATATAATCTTTTAATTTTACTTTTGAAATATCATTTAGATCATAAATATTTGCGTTAGTTAAACTTATTTTCATAATTCTTAATTAACTCATTTGAGATTGTCAGTTATTTTTTATAAAACTACAATCAATCTATATTAAAATAATTTATTTCATTAATAACTTTTTTAATTTTTTTTAAAGTACCCGAAGTCTTTATAGGGAAGATAATTATTCTTTTCCTTCTAATCTCCCTTATTAAACTTAAAGCAGATATCATTATCTCTTTGGTTTTATGAGAACACCTAATAATTCCATAATTTTTTTCAAAATTAATATCAATTATCCATAAACCTATTTTATTTGCCACATTCATCCCAAAATATCGCCATATGGATTGCCATATAACATTGATTAATTCATTTTTATTGAATTCTGTCTCATATTCTTTAATAATTTTAAAAAGAATATATCTTTTTCTCTCTCGATCGACCATTTTCTCAATCCTTTTTAAATAATTTTACACCCTCCTCAAATAAAAATCTATTTTGACGAGATTGGGCTCTCTTTATTAATGATAATATATTTTGACTTAGTGCTTTTTTTGTTTCTGATAATGGTAATCCTAATATCGTATGACATATACTTGCCAATACTCTGGGATTTCTTAAATCATATAATTCTATAAAATCTCCACTTATAATATAGTTTGATTTTGTATTGATAGCTAATTGAATAGCACGATATAAATTCCTGAATGCTTTTGATTGATATGTTTTGTTATCAGTCATTATTGAATTAATTGTAAATTCTATAAATGAATTATTCTGATTCACTAAAGATAATATCCCTTTTGAAAGATTTTTTAATAAATTTAAATTGGAAAAGGAAATAATATCAACTCTTGTGTCTCTTGCGGCATGAATTAGAACTTCTGGGATCATTGATTCAATAGAAATGATCTCAGAACATTTATTATAAAATCTAATTTTCTTTTTAAATTCTTTTACACTTTCAATGTGTAGGTTAATTCTATAATAAATATTTATCGATGTAATATCATCTATTTTCGCCTTAATCTTGGGATCTATTTCTTTTAGTTCATTATGAGGTTCTAATATTACATTATTAATCCCTAATTTAACACAAAATATTAATTTCTCTTTAATATCTTTAAGATTTCCAAGATCAACCTTTAGTTTAGATTCGAAATATGGCAATTAACAAAAAACCTATACTCTAGTTATAGGATTTTTAATCATAAATATCTAAAAAAATTTTATTAATTTTAGCTTGACTATAAATAAAATTCTTTTATATTAATTAAATATTTGATAATTTATAATAATATCAAACATAAAAAAGATTAAATACATTTAATTATTTGCCACGACCTTTATTAGCTCTAATACTTGGACGTGTTTTTTCAGATCCCCAACCCTTTTTATATAAACCTCTAGATTTCCTTCCTGCTGATGTTTTACCTCGATTAACTCTTTTTTTATTAGCGGATTCGCATATCCAATTTATTTTAAGGTCTGATTTTATTACCGAATGATGTGGATCAACAAGTATTATTTCATAATACCAGTTATGTCCATCTGAATAAACCTTATAACTATTGAGAACCTCTAAATTTGGAAATTTCTTTTGGGCTCGTTCTTCAGCAATCCATTGTAGATTCTTACCTGTTGTAAATTTAGAAACACCCATTGCTCTGTTTTTTCTCCCTCTTTTTGGTCGAATTTTATGTGCCCCTCCTTTTCTTATTCTTGCTCTTACCATAACATATCCTTGTTTTGCTTTATATCCAAGATTCCTTGCTCTGTGAATCTTAGTGGGTTTTTCAATCCTCTGTATTGATTTTCCTTTTCTATAATCTATACCTCGATACCATTCAGGAGTCTGATATCCTTTTTCATGCTTTTCAAATGTTTCCTTCACGTATTTATATCCAGATTTCAAATAATATCTACCTTTCTAAATTATGATCTTATAAATTCATTATACTTTTAGAATTTTATCAATTAAATTGTTATTAAAGATTTTTCAAATATTGTGATATTTTTTTTGCAATGCTGGTACTTGCTTCTATTTGAGTCTCAACTGTTTGGCTACCTATATGTGGTGTCAATATCAAATTGGTATCACATTCACATAAATCCAAATCTTTAAGAGGTTCTTCTCTATAGACATCTAATGCAGCGCCTCCAATTTTATTTTCTTTTAAAGCATCAATTAATGCTTTTTCATCAATTAATGTCCCTCGTGCTGTATTGATAATCAAGTTATTCTTATTCATTTGATCTAACCTCTGTTTATTTATTATATCTCTAGTGTTTGTTGTTGATGGAAGATGTAATGATATAATCTGACAATCTTGAATTAACTCCTCTATGGAATTATAGGTATTGTATCCTAAAGCTATTGCTTTATTTCTAGCATTCTCATCTATATCATAAATCCCAACTACCATCTCTAAACCTGCTGCTCTTTTTGCAACCTCTATTCCTATATTTCCAAAACCTATTAAACCAATTTTTTTTCCTTTTAAAACATAACCCATATAATCACTTTTACACCATTCCCCGCAATGCATTGTTTTATCTGCTTTAGATATATGTCTAACTAAACTAAGAATTAATCCAATCGTTAATTCGGCAACAGACACCGAAGGGGCTTCTGGTGTATTAATGACCTTTATACCTAAACTTTCTGCTTTCTTTAAATCGACATTATCTAAACCTACTCCTGCTCTACCAATTACCTTCAAATTTGGAGCATTCTCTAAGATTTCAGCAGTTAATTTTGTCCTAGAACGAATTATAATTGCATTATAATTTCCAATTTCTTCCTTTAAATCATTTTTGTCAATAGAGAATTTTTTATCAACTTCAAATCCAGAATTTTCTAAGATCCGGATACCTTGATTATCGATCTTATCAGAAATTAATACTTTCATAGTCTATTATAAGAGTAATTTTATTTTATCTTAATACATTTACTAATAAAAAATAACTTAAAGATTTAATTAAATAAGTGGCTTTAGTAATCACAATGGTTCGTGAAAAAAAAAAAAAATTAGAGAGTAATCATAACAATAAAAATAATGGGTTAAAGATTACCTTTGATAAAGAAGATATGAGGATATATTTGCCCAATCTTATTGAAGAAATATCTAATCAAAAAAAATCTATAAAAATAGATTCTGTTAATTATGAAATTGAAAAAAATAATGATAAAAAAAAAATCAAAAGGAATAGTTATAAGTCAGAAGAACTAATAAATCCCACGGCACTTGATTTCATAAGAAGATGTTCTAATGACCAACAAGCTCTTGAAATTCTAGATTATTTATTAAGAAGAAAAGAAATATCTCAAGATGATTATAATTCATATAAACAAAAGATAGAAAAAGAAGGAGGATTAGATAAATTAATAAAAGAAAGTGGTGGATTCAAAAAATCTGGGTATTATTTGAAAAAATTCTATTATAAAGATCTAAAACCTAATAATAAGTTAGAAAAAAGCCCTAATTAAAGTTAAATTTGATTTTTTCTCCTGTAAATTATCAATTTTCATATTTTTTGAAATATATTAATTTATGAAAATATTTACCAAAGAGAAAAACTATTATTATATTCCCCCCCTCTGTTTTTAGGTGTTGGATAGAAGTCTTATCAGTTTTATTACTTGATATGTATTTGATATTATCTGAGAAATCATTAACGT
>CAZGJX010000115.1:0-12018 GCA_964525635.1 uncultured archaeon | reverse complement strand
AAAGGGAATCGAGAAGGATGAATATCCTGTAGATCAGGGGGGATTGGAGTAATATGCCAAATAGAACGGGAATAATTATAGAGAAAATCAGATTTATTAAAATTGGAATCTTTAATATAATCTGATCGTGGAAAATCTTTTGATTTCGTGAAAATTAAGATATATTCATGCGACCAATTCGGTTTATAGTAAAAGCTAAAAGGTTGGTAAAGATATTTCTGGACTCGGTGTTTCTTATCATTAAACTCTAAGGTCTTATCCCATATAATAGTTTCAGTCCAAATATATATCTCTGAAAGAAGATTGAAAAAATGAAATGAGAGGGGAAAATGAATCTTATTTGAGGTTATATCTGAGATAATGACAATGATATATCCTGTATTTTTTAATAATCGCTTCAATTGAAAGAAAATCCCTTTCATTTCCCTTAGATACTGTTCATAATCTACAATTGTCTTCTCTTGGGCGTTTAATTCTTCGTATATCTTAGCGTCTTGAAGTAATGCTCTTTTTGATCTTGAGTGTTTTTTATAATTTCTAACATTGAAGTATGGGGGTGATGTGAGGATTAATTGGATTGAGTTTGATTCTAACTCTCTTAGGGAGTCCTCTTCTCGTAAATCTTGATTCAATATTAGATATTTCAATTCTCTCTCTCTCCTTTATTCATAGAAAATATTTTAAAACTAAACTTACAAACTCTTTATAAAATTCATCTTTTCCAACAATGAAAGTATTAATTATATCCAGTATTTCATGATATTCTTCATAAGAGAAGATTTCATTTTCGAGTTTTTTCGCAAGTTTAATTTTCTGCTCTTTTATAAAATCATTCATTTTTTTGTATCCCTCTCGTTTTTTATTAAAATTTCATAATTATTTATAAAATGTGAGAAGACTCCAACGCTTCGAGAGAAATCGCAGTAGGTCAAAATTAAATCCCTCACTCTCATAAAGAAAGATAGAGCTACCAAAATCATCTTTATGATGTTCAAATGTTTTTAATATCTCTGGCTTGATGTAGGGAATGAAAGAACCATCATCAATGCACATATCCCAAATAGATTCCATGCATTCTTGGAGCTTGGGTTGAATCTCATGTTCGAATTCGTCAATATCGTTTATTTGAAACAGCGATTCTTCTGTTAGCTTGGAATGTACCTTAAAGAAATTATCTGAATAGACTGCCCCGCCTGAGTACCCTATATAGAAACCTACATAGAATTGATTTTCCTTCATATAAGATATCCCTATTCTCATGCCTCTAAAATCTGGCTCGTAATAGATTAATGTGTAGATCTTCATACGATAAAATCATCCTCTTCATTTTGTCTTCGATTAATGAATTCTAAGGTGTTCCTGTCAATTCTGTATCCCTCTCTATATCGTTCAGAAAAATCAGATCCATCATCAACTTTTCCATATTCTAATAAAACTACTATTTCCTTTTCATTAAAATCTAAAACTTCATATTGACAAAATGATCCACTAATTCTGTGATAACCAAGACTAAATTTAGTCTCTTTCCTTAAATCCTCTAATAAATCTTCCAGTTTCTTAAATTGTTCTTCTGTCATCTGCTCTTTTAATTGCTCAATAGGTTTCCTTTCTGCTTTGTTACTTGGCTCATATTCTATGTAATCGGAAAAATCATTGACTTTTAAAATATCGGTTAGTAAATCGTAAAATCTGTCGAATAGCATTGATTCAAGAGTTTTTTTATCAAAGTTGGAATCGTCAAATGTTTCATTATCCCATTCCTTTGAGTCAATTTCTATGCTAAATAGCAATTTCATTTTTTTCTCATACCTCCTAATTAGATCATCCCAAGTTGTCTTAAGGGATTCTTTTTATGACATTCTGGACAAGTGCTATAGTCAGGTTCTAAGGTGTTGTATTCACAATAGGGACATGATAGAAAGGCATCTACAAGGGCGTTTGCCATCATTCTCTCTATGTCCTCTGTAGTGAGTCTTTTCTTTTTTATATTATTGCTCATTTTTATTTACCTCTTATTTTAGGTTAATTTTTCTTCATTTTATTACTATATAATTTAAAAAATGACTATTTAAACTCATAGGAAAATAACGGTCTCCATAGATTAATGCCTTAGAGTCATTCTAATTCTAATAGAATAAATGTTCGTAAATAATGACTAGATGCTTTGAATCTATCTTCTGTAAATTCTGATTCTAAATAGATTTTAACCAATATAGCGACAATATTCTATTTAAGGCGAGATATAGACGAAATACCTAAATTAAAGATTAAATTGATAAAAGAGAATACCTAGATATTAATAATTATAACTTCTTAACCTTGATTTACCCTATCTATACCTTACCTTATCCTTTTTTAAAAGTAAAATTTGTTATCATAAGCAGTATATCATTTTCTAACTTATGCGTACCAAAAGAGAAGTATCTTGAATGATTTGATACAATCCTAACGTCTCTTTTTCAAATGTGTATGAGGAGCTTGTCTTCTTTATGTCTAACTGTCGTATTGTTGCTTTGTGAATTGTATGTTCTACTCTTTTCCATTTTCCGTTTCTTAAGCACATATTCGAAATGGAAACCCAAGAGCTAATAGGTGAAAAGATTTGCTTCTTTCTTACTCTCTATATTATAAGTAATTCTATTTAAAAAAAAAGTCATCTACATATAAAAAAATTCAATCCACATTCAGTTTTTTATTTTAAATATATAAAAAAAATAAGTAGAAGTTGAAAGCTCTTTATATCCTCGAGAGATAGAAATATACTTATCCTGTCTAAATATAAAAATCATAATACTCTATAATTTTAAATGTTAATATATTACCTAGAAAAATGATATTTGTAAGGAAGAATAATTTAAATTTAAATAAATATTACATATTAGTTTTTATAAGGTCAAAATTTTTTGACCAAGACAAAAATAGGGGATTTATTATAAGTTATTGTGAGAGAATTGATAAGAAATGTGAAAATAAAAGATATACTATATGTGATTCCAATTTCCTAATAAATTTTTTAAATTTCTGCACTAGTTTTAAGAGACAACTCAATTTTAGAGAATTTTTTAAGATTTTTAAACATTTTTTGAGACTTGTTTGCGATTGTTGTCAAGAAGATAAATTTTTTTGCTCAAAATTAGTTTATGATAATGAGTTTAACTTAACTATATATAGAAAGATATTGTTTTTAACAAAATTAGAGAAGAGGATTGCTTTCTATTATATTAATGAGAATAAGAAAAAATTAAAATCAGAATACGAGAAGCATCTTAATTATAAATCAGTTGATAAGAAAAAGCTTAAAGAATTAAAGGTTATTGCTGACCTATATACTAAACAAAAAATAAAAAGAGAGATTGAAATAGCAGATCTTTCTTTATTTTTAGTTGCTCTTGAAGATATGAGAGAAAATATTGAACATAAATTTTTAATAATTACAGACGATGTTAGTTTATATGATTTTATTAATCATCAAAAAGATTCTGGTGCAATTGAATTATCAGGGATGAAATATACAATTTTTAATATTATACCTATTACTGCTGTTACTTATCTAACGACTATTTTTATATGTTGTAAATTTCAAAAAATCCAAGAATTTGATGAATTTTTATTTAGAAAAGAGCTTATGATTGATAATGAAAGAATGAGAATTTATAAGTGTATGGCACATTATAAATGGCTTCAGAGAGTATATCCAAAAGCCAAAGGTGAAAAGGATTTAATTGGAAAAAGGAGGGCTGAAGCATAATGGGGGAGAAAGATTCTGAATATCCAGATGAACTCATTAATTTAGAGGGGTATTTCTTGGATGATTATGAGGAGATGAATAAATTTATTATTTTTTTTAGAAAATTAGATGATTTTTTAAGATCAAATGAAAAATTAAAAGTGAAAGAGGTTAATCCACCTCATGATTTTCCAGAGTCATTTAAAATTCTCCCATTTAGTTTTATTATATTAATTAATTCCAGAGAATTCCTACTTTTTGTTATTAATTCTGAAGAAAACAACCTAACAGATAAGGAGTTAGATGAATACAAAACAATATTTTTAGAGAATCCATCTCAAGTAGGAATTATAATTGTATGGAATAATAAAGAATTAAGCGCAGTTAAATTAGAGAGAGAACAATTATATGGAGAACATAAGGAAATCCTAGAAACCATAGAAAAAGAGCGTCAACCTCTAAAAGAATTAATAAACGGGGAAGTAGAGACGAGAGAGAAATTCTTAAAGGTAATTAAAACCCCGATTAAAGATATTAAAGAAATGAAAAAGCCTAAAATAATAGAGGATTTTAATCAAAGCTTAAAAGATAAATTCACATATTATAAAACAAGATCCTTTCGAGGTGAAAAAAGAGATCTAATGCAAGAGTTAGCTATTAAAGAAATCGAACCCATTTTTCTTCTTTTTAGAAAATATATGAAAGAAGAAATCGATATTACTGATTTAGATGATATTATAAAAAGATTAAAAGTATATGAGGAGGAAAAATTTGATAAATGAAATTATTCTTAAAAACTGGAAATGTCATTCTAAATTATCCTTGACTTTTAAAAAAGGCGTGAATTTTATTATAGGCTTTAATGGAATTGGTAAAACTTCTGTATTGGAAGCTATTGTTTTTTGTTTAATTGGACGCGTCAGAACCAAAAATAAAAAAGAATTTATTAACATCGATTCTACAGAAGAAACTAAAGTCATTCTGAATTTTAAGCAAAATAATGATCAATATCAAATTACAAGAGAATTTAATAGTGTCTCAAAATCAAAATTAGAAGGAAAAGATCTAGAACTTACGAATGAGGATTCAATTCTTGAATTTATTGAAAAGATTTTTAGTTCAGATAAAGTATTTCTTGAAAATATACTATATTCTTCTGAAGGCGAAACTTATAAATTCCTTAAATTAAATCAAAATCAATTATTAAATTATTTGGAACAATTAATAGGGATTGGTAAGATTAATGATTTTAAAAATTTAATAAGAAATTTAAATAGAGTTTTTAATAATAGACGAGATGATAACAAAAAATTAATAGAGGCTCTTAAAAAGTTTGAAATGAAAGAAGATATTGGAGATAAATTCGAACTAGAAAAAAAGAGGGAAATTTTAAAACAAAAATTAGACTCTATAAAGATAGAAAGAAACAGAATAGAAATTGAACTATCAAAATTTAGAAAAATTAAGGATATTGACTTTAGTGAAAATTATGATTATAATAAAACTTCATCGAAAATAGAAGAGTTTTATAAACAAAATACAGAATTATTTTCAGAGATAGGATTTAAGCAACTAAATCTACAGCAATTAATTAGTAATATCAAACAGATTTGCCATAAAAATAAGGACTTCGTTGAGGAAATTAAATTAATCGAGATTAAGATTCAAAAGTTAAAAGAACAAAGAATTGAGAATAATATTAAACTAACAGAAAGAAAGAAAATCAAAGAGATTATTAATAAGTTAGAAATAAATTATCGAGGGAATATAGAAATTTTTTGTCCTTTATGTAAGAAATCCTTGCTGAAAGATGAATTCATTAAGATTCATAAAGATAATATTAATGAGATTTCTAGATTAGAAGAAGAAATATATAGAGTTCAAGAGATTATTCAAAAGAAAGAAATTAAGGTAAAACTATTAAAAAGTAAAGTTAATAATCTTAAAGAATTGATTGATTTATTAGAAATACTATCTAATTTTGATGAGGATAACCTAGAGAGGATAAGAAATTCAATGAAAGAAATTGATAAAAAAATAGAAATAGAGGAACAGAGATCAAAAAATCTTAGGTTTGAAAAAGATAAAAAAGAACGAGAATTAAATGACATTGACCAATCTCTTCGAGAGTATAAAGCTGCTGAAAAAGTGAGAGATGCATTGAGATATGAAAAAAAATATAAAGATAGTATTAAAGGATCTTTAATTTGTGATATAACAATAGAAGCTATAGATGATATCTTAGAAAAGGAGAGAAATATTAATTTAAATGATTTAATCACAGATATTCAAGAAATCTGGGGGGCTTTTTTCCCGTATGAGGAGAGAATCCTTTCAATTAATAACAAATATTATCCTTATTTTAAAAAAGCAGGTAATGAAATACCTTTTTTGAATGTAAGTGCTGGTGAGAAAATGATTTTAATGATACTAATAAAAACTCTACTCTTGAAGAAATATACAAAAATACCATTTCTTATATTAGACGAACCACTAGAACATCTCAATTTGGAGAATAGAATTAATATAATTAATTATCTCATTGATATTCATAAAAAAGGATTAATAAATCAATTAATCATCACAACATTCGAGGAATCTCTTACTCGTCAATATGTAAAATCAGAAGATGTAAATATAATATCTCTTCCTAGCATTAAAAAATATAAATTGTGAAAATATTTGAATTTTTAAAGAGTATTGAAATTATAGTTAATGGTGCTGAATATGTTTAATATAATTAAATCTAATAAAGAATTATCAGATGAAATAAAAATTTACACTACAGATAGAGATAATCTAAATATTAAATTGAAATTAATAAGGAGAATATATTTTGATATCGGTTGGAATGTATTAACATTAGGAAAAAAGCTTGGATTCTTATCGATTGATGAAAATAATAGACACATTCCTCCTCCGTTTTTAAAAAATGGTCTAAATTTGGATTCTATATTTACTGATGATATTTTTAGATGGAATGAAAATGAAGAAAGTCAAAATCAATTTATTCATGCCTTATTTTCTTCTCTTAAATATTCTATTTTGAAATCTAATAAAACTAAAACATTTGTAAACGCAAAAGAAGTAGGACTTCGATTTAAGAGAGATTTTTTAAAAGAGGAACCTATTTTCACTACCAATTTCTACAAAGTTTTTGAAGGTATTCAGTTTATTCCTTCACTAATTAAAAAAGGTGAGAGCTTAACAGTTTCTTTTATATGTAGCAGGATTATAAGGATTAAAGGAAACGTAAAAGGTAGCCCAACAGAATTACAACGATTATCTCAATTAAATACTTCCAGTTATTTCAATGAATTAAATTCCTTATTAACGGAATTAATAGGAAATAGTATAACAATTACCTTTGGAAATTTAACAATTTTTTTGGAAAAAAAAATGGAATTATTAAAATTAATACCGTTAAAGGATTTAGATCGGATTAAGAAACCCAAGAAAAAGAAATTAAAAGAATATATTGATGACTTTATTTTTCCCGAAGAATTGGAAGAAGAGATTTATGAAATCATTGAAGAAGAAAACCTCAATATAATTGATAATGAATTAATAGAATATATTTTACCAATCATTCCTTCAAAAATCGAATACGGTGTCCTAGATGAGCCACCATTATGGGTTGGAGGAGAAAAAAAAGTACCAAATAATACACCATTATATTTATTAAACCAATATGGTCCATTTCAAACTCCCGGAGCTACAATAGTTTTTATACCTTTATATCCGGATAATCAACCATATATTAAGGATAAAATTTCAAAAATTGCAAGTTATATTATTTCTGGAACTGGATCAGGTATTTATGATTTTCCTGGATTATTACGGAGATTTAATTTGAAAATCAATTTAAGAAATCCGAAGGAACTACCCTTAAATTTATCTAAATTGGAATTTGAAAGGAAAATTACAGATATATTGAATGAAGTAAAAAATGATGTTCCAAATCTACCAATTAAATTTAAATTAGGAAATAGGATCAATCCTTTCTTTTTAATTGGGTTCAAGGAAAATGCTCAAAAAGAATGGGGAAAATTCACACCATATTATAAATATTTTAAAGAAAACCTCACATATCTAGGTTATCCAAACCAAATAATTACTAATTTTAGTCAATTCTTTGGGAATTATAAATCACTTCCCCTGTGGAGCTCATCTTCAGCGATTTTCTCAAAAGTGGGGGGAATTCCTTGGCAAATTGAAGCAAATTATGCTAAAAATGGAACACCTATAGATACTATAATAGGATTACGATTTGCAAGACAAAGAGAAAATGGTAGGAATCAATTTGTACTTGGTATTGCAACAGTTTTTTCTGGGAATGGAAAATATCTAGGATTTAAAACTAGATCTATACCAATTGATAATATTGGGGAGAATTATAAATTCATTCTTAAAAGCCATGGTTTTACTCGAATGTATGAAGGTCTGAAAATCCCTTCTGAAGATATTAAAAAATTATTCTCTGACGCTAATAAATTAATTAACAAAACAGGCTATCATCAAGAAAGTCCTGGAGCGGTTGTAGTTCATCGACTAGGTTCGGTCTCTTCGGAAGAGGCTGATGAATTCTTGGAGTGCTTTAACACTTCAAAATATTCTGCGGGGGCCCTAATTTCAATATCTGAACATCCTTTAAAATGGAATTATAATGAAAAAGCAGTTAATAGAGGGACATGGATTAATCTCAATGAAAAGTCTGGGCTATTATTTCCTCAAGGATTTGCTAGTTATTATCAAGGTACATATTCAAAACCGTTCAATCCAAAATCTATTCCTAAAGCTTTTAAAATTACTATAATGAGGGATAAAAATGTATATGCTAAACCTCATGATGCGGGTTATGATATAATGGCGCTCTCCAGGATGAATTGGAGACATACTACCTTTATACCTTCTAATTATCCAATTACGCTTCAATATGCTCTAATTATTGCACAATATTCTAAAAATAATATAATTCCAAGGGGGGATTTAAATGAGACACCCTGGTTCCTATGAATGTTATAAAGACTTATTTATAGATTTTAAAGAAAGTATCAATCAAATTTTTAAATATAGTCTTATATTAGAAGAATTTCAATCAAAAAAGATATTGGTTTTAACAAAGAAAATTTTAGAAAGTGACATCTTCCCCGAAGATAATGTGCTTGAAAATAATGAATTACCGCTTTTTGAAGACATATTCGAAGATATTTTAGATTTACTGAGTGATTTAAAAGAGCTTGATAATTGGAATGAAGTCTATTTCTGGTTGAATTATAATTTATTTCTCTATTTTTGGTTTGATACAATCCATTTTTTCAATAAGGAAATAAAAAATCAGCTAATCTACATATTAGATGTTAAATGGGGGCAAATTAAAGATATAATATCGAAATGGAACACGGATTTCCATCTCGAATTTGTATTGGGAATTTCTTTTTTACTTTGGAAAGGAAAAGAAGAATTGCTAACCTATCTCAAAAATCTTGAGAAAAATTTTGAAAATTCAAGCTCTTCTGAATTAATAAACAATCTAATTCAATTTATTTCTTTAGGAAGTCTTCCAATTGATGTTTTTAGTTTTCAGGATCAGAGATTAGGTATAGAATTAGGCATAGCTTTATTAATTATGAAATATGGAGGATTAAATGATTATAGACTTGCTCTTAAAATATTATCCCCAATTATTTATGATAAAAGGGAAAAAATTTTTACTAAAAATAATAGTTTGATTAAAGATTCAATACTTAGAGATTGGATTAGTACTAAATATATTGAATTAATGTTCATCAAAAAAATAGAATCCGAAAATATTACTAAACCAAGGGAATTACCATACTCTTCAATTTCTCCTCGTGAATTTGAACGATTAATATTATGGATTCTTAAATCAAATAAAGATTGGACTAAAGTTCAGTGGCGAGGAGCTGCAGGGAAAGAAAAAGGGAAAGATATTTTAGCAGTAAAAGTAGATTCCAATCGGAATTGGATTGTTCAGGCAAAACGCGATAAAAATTTTAGTCGAAAAGATCTGAATGATGAGTTTTTAAAAGTAAAACCAGAATTAGAAAAATATAATGCTGAAGGTTATATAGTATGTATCTCAAAAAATGCTTCTGATGATCTTAGAAATACTGGAGATGAGTTGCAGGAACAAAACAATAATTTAATAGAAATTTGGGATAGTGAGGATTTAAGTTTCTTTATTAAGAAATACCCTAAATTATTATCTGAATTCTTTAATTACTAAATACCTAATAGATAACTTACTTTAACTAAAATATAATTAAAATAATAAACTTAATAGAAAGATATTTTAGTCGTGTGTTTAGAAATAATCCTAAGTAGGATTCTCAAGGATTTAAAATACTTTCTAAATTAAATAATTTTTACATAAGTCGTTGAAAATGGGAAAAAAATTATATTTCTAATGTTATATGACTTTAACTAAGTTGAAATCGTATGAATCACATAGAAGAAAACTATTTTCCAGAAGTAATAAAAATTTGGATGAGTGGTTATAAATATCATTTAGAACAATTATCCTTTTTTTCTCTTCTTTTTTTCCTTCTTTTTATTCATTTCTGCCGTACTAAATCTATATATTTGTGCAATATCATTAATAATTTTTTCCATTAATGGTTGGTATGGAAATTTTGAATTGAAATCAGCATCCAGCTCATTTATTTTACTAATTAAGTGTAATCTATTATGTGGAGAATCAATTGCCGTTGTTATCTTTATTAGAGAGTCAATTTTTACCTGAATCTTTTTTCTAACCTCTTCATTTATATGAGTTTTCTCTAAAATCTTATCATATTTTAAATTTCTTATATCATTTCTCAATAATGATATTAATTCTATATTTTTTCCATGTAGTTCTGCTTTTTCTATTAGTCTTTTCTTTTGAATTATACTACTTTTGATTATTTTTTCTTCAGAACCAATTATACCAAATTTTAAATAATCATCTTTTTTTACTGGATAGACCATTTCATAAGATCCCATTTTTTCTGTTTTATTTTTCATAAAAGATATATATCTTTATTTAGCATATTTATAAGCATTCTCTATAGTATCATCCATTAGAAGAAGTTTGTAAAAATTCTCTGAGAAATTAATTGCTCCTTTTGGATCAACTTTATCCCTTACTGCAATAATATATTCAATGATTTTTCTAATTTTTTTTGCTAATTTTTCAGAAAAACAATATTACTCTTCGATTATTGAGAAATAAAATTTACAAAAATGAATTTTCTATATATAAAAAAATAATATTATTATGATATAAGATTTGGTGAAATGCTTATCTTGGATAATTGACAAAAAAATTAATAAATGTGATAAGTTTGGATGAAAATTCTTAAATATTTTAGAGTTAATGATTGTTATTAAGATCCATTTCAATATTATTTATCATGTTTCTTTAACAAATATTTTTAAATTTCTATTATACATTATTATAATTAAGACAGAATAGATTATTTCTAAAAGGAAGTAATAGATTTGGATAATACCGAAATAATATTAAAACTATTAACAGAAGAAAAACTAACAGTAGAACAAATATCCAAAAAAATAGATATTTCTAAAAGCACTATTAATTATCATGTGAAAAAATTAAGGGATCAAGGAAAAATAGAAGTTATTGGTAAAAAAGGACGTGCTAATATCTTTTTTATTAGCTTAAAAGAAAATACTCATAAAGAAAGTGCTCAGATTAGACCAGATATATCATTTAATCTTATTGATAATCCAAAGTTTATAGATATATTAATTTTTACATTTGTGAACGCATGTAAAAACGCTTCTTTTCGAAAGATTCAAGATTTTCTTACTTCAGTCGGAGTCTTAAATAAAAATATTCTTTCAGCATTATTTAGAAATTTAGATAGAGATCTCTTACAATTAGAAAATATTCCAAATAATAATTACTCAAAAGTCTTAAATTTTCTTCTAAATAATTCAGATAAAGTAATTTCGAATTATCCTTTTACAATGAATTTCCAAGAAGCATATATTTTTTTCAAGCATTTAGATATTGATAATATGGACGAATTTATACAATTTATGTCTGATTTATCGAAAAAATACCCTGAATTCATATCTATAAGTTCTTCACGATCAGGTTATAGACCAGATCTTTTAAGTATTAAACAAATATTCTTAGATAAAGTTCAATTTATTCCAAAAGGACCATGGAGCGTGAATTAAGATCGATTTAATAAAAACATATAAAAAATTGTAAATATTTAGTTTTTTGAATGATTAGCAAAATTGGCATTCAATTA
>CAZGJX010000114.1:0-12023 GCA_964525635.1 uncultured archaeon | reverse complement strand
ATGCAAGATAATCTACTTTTTCCTTTAATTTTTCCAGATTATCCGATCGTTCTATTCCTGGTTTTAATGGATCATATCCCGCTATTCCAAAATGCATCATTAAAATAACAACATCTTTACTATTATCTTCAATTGCATCATAAATTTGAGGAAATATATGTGTTGTTGAGCTTCCAAAAAATGGAAGTCCATAAATTGTTATACCATTTATTTTTATCTTTCCACCACGATGAGTTTTTTCATCATATGGTTTAAATATTATCTTTTTTGTTTTCTTATTATATTCTCCTGAGAGAAGGATAATTAAATCCAAATCAGCAAGAAAAGTCATCCAAGATTGGTTTGAATAAATAGGATTATCATGATTTCCTTCGATACATATAATAGGAATATCACGATCTAAAACTTTTTTGGCTTTTTTTTTAAATTCAGATATTTTATTAAATACATCTGTTAAAACAGTAGGACCAATCTTTCTATTATCAAACATATCCCCAGAAATTAGAATAAAATCTACTTCTTTTTTAATAGATGTATTTAAAATCCATTCAAAAACATGAAAATAATCATTATATCTTTCATGAATATTATATTGCCTCTTACCAAGATGTAAATCAGCAATATGAAGGAATTTTGTATTTACCATAAATTATCCCATATGTTAATTTATTTTTTATATCTTAATTGTACTTTTTCATTCTTATTTTTTTCATTTTTTATCAAAATAGGAGAAGATTTATTACAATATTCAAAAGCGAATCTTCTTATTTGTGCCGATTCTTCCATTATTTCTCTTTTATTTGGAATATATTTGAGAAATCTATTACTGGCAATTAAAATTACTTTAGATTTAGCTCTAGAAGTAAGAACATTAAATCTATTTAGATTATAAATAAATTCACTTTCAGCAGATATTTGATCTCTATCAGAAAGACCAATTGATGATATAATTAATTCTCTGTCTGAACCTTGAAATTTTTCTACTGAATAAATTGTATTTTTCAGCAAAAACATTAATTCGGAATTGTTAAGGTTTGATATTGGTTCTTCATTATTCGTAAGTTCATAATGAATTCGTCGAATTATTACTCGTCCTTGAGCATTATGTGGTGCTACAACTCCTATATATTCTTTCCAAAATTTTCTTTCTTCTTCTTCATTTTTAGGATTAATCATAGAATAATATCCTTTTAAAAGATTAACGACTATTTCAGCTTCTAGAGTACTAATCCCTATCTCATAATTTCTATCATGAATAATACTTATAACTACTTTCTGCGGATCTAATACTTCCTTTATCCAATCTTTTTTAATCTTTCCTAGATCCCCTGAAAGTGTTTTATTAATATTTTCTGAATAAACATCTAAATTTTTATAAATACCAAGTTGAGATGTAAATCCAACGATATCTTTATTTGATCTATAATTAATTTGAAGTTGGGTATTTGGAATTTGAAGGTTTTTTACATAATATGCAAATAAACTTTCCAAGATAATATTTAGATTTTTAGGGGGAGAAACAGGTTGTACAGGAGGGAGTTGATTATAATCACCAACAATGATAACTTTTGACGGAATTTCATTTTCTTCATATTCTAAAGAGAGATTTTCTATCTCTTCTTTATTTTTAACTTCACTTTCTGGTTCTCCTGCCTTTTCTGGTTTGGTTATCTTAAATTTCTTATTTTTTATAAATTGTAAACTTGAAATAAAATAATCTACTGGAAGTTGACTTGCTTCATCAACACATATCAAATCAAAGTAAAAATTATCATTAACTCGTTCCGGTAAATAATATAATTGATGAGCATTACCAAACATTATAAAGCTATCTTCAAGCGAATTTTCAAGAGGATTTGTATATGTAACACTATGAGATTTACCATTTAGTTTCCATGTAGATCCGTAGCGTACAAGATCATCAATATTATTGTTATCATTTTTATTCTCTATAGGAGGTTGATTTCGTGATCTCAAAAATATCATTTGAAGTTTAGATGTATGTGTAGGAACACCTGAATTATTCTGGGCGCATTGTATTTTCTCAATTATGACTCGAAGAGCTGTATAAGAAAAGGCAGTAATTAGAATACGCACAGTTTTCTTTCCATTTAATATACACCTTTCATAATATTCATCTACTAATGCAGCAATTGTCTGTGACTTACCTGTTCCAGGAGGTCCTTGAATAGCTGAAATTGAATTTTCTAATGCTAAGTTTATAGCTTTCTTTTGAGAACGATCAGGTATAGGATCAATATCAGTTAGTAAATTAGAATTTTCTAATTTTATGTTATGATCCGTAATTTTATTTAATAGAATAGGATAGTATAAATATAAAGATGGTCCCGAAAAAGTCCAATTTCTAGGCCATAATATCCTTTTTTTTGATTTAATATTCCATATATAAGATAATCGTTGACCAAGCCATGATTTCCCAATATTATATCGTTCTAATAAACCATTATTACCATATAATTTTCCTGTCCATGCATCAAAAGATATCGGGTAGAGGTACCAATCTAAGTTTTCCAAATTTACTTTCTTTATCTCATCTCCCCTAAAGTGGTCAGTTAAATCATTATAAGAGGATTTAGTCTTTACTTGATATCCATTTATTTTTGATGACCATAAAATATCATCAATAGCAATAAGCCATGGAATTTTATGTCTATTTGCACTAATATCACGTTTAAATTCGGGAATCAATAGTAATCTATCTCCAATATCGATTTTCATATTACTTGATAGATTTCTTAACTCAAATATATTATAAGTTTTGTTATTCTTCTTATAAACTTTGAGATTACTTACTTTAGCAGCATTCATTTTACCTATACTAAATTCGGGATACATAGTTCTTATCTCTATCTTTTCCATTTGATCTATAGCCCCTGTAAGTCGTGAGAATAAATACCATACTTGTGCAATAGGATGGAAATCTGGCGGTAAAATAGATCTTTTTATTACATCTTTACTGATGATATTTGCATTTTTAGAAATATTATAATTGCTCCTTATTTGAAATTCTATTCTGAGACGATTTATTGTTCTAACTTTATGCATAACCTGTCTTTTTATATTATTTTTTTTTTTTTCAACCTTATCCTTATCTTTTTCTAAAAGCATTTTATACCATTTATTAGAATCCATATAATTAAAATGAGGAATCCAATATTTCTTACTAATGAGCGTATTCCATCTTTTTTGTGCTATTTCATGCCAAGTATAGCTTATAATTAAAGGAAGTCCTAACACAGTTTCACAAAACTTCTGGACATTGAATAATTTCATAGGTTGATATGGATTAGTTATCTCTGAATCAGAGGGATTAAATAAAAAGAGTATTTTAAGATATTTCCTATAAATAGGGATATCATTTATCACTTCATTTAAATTTCTTTCTAACATATCTTGAAAATTATCTAACTGTCTTTTTGACCAGTAAAAAAAACTCGTTGCGGGACCAAAATAATCACCTGAATTTAGTCCCTGCACAACTACATAATTTTCTAAAGTATTGCAAAATTCAATTATGTAATGTAATTTTTTTATAACTTCTTTTGTAAATATTGCTTCGGATTCATTAGTATCATTTTTATTTACTGCAGCAATTTGATATATAATCCTAGTGGATTTTCTTAATTTTCCCGATTTTGTTTCCTCCCCTTTGAGTAAAATTATCAAATTTTTCAATTTTTTAATAAGATTGAGGAACCAACCAACTTCTCCTAATGATATTTCCCTAGTAAGATATTTATTTAATTCATTTTGAATTTTTAATGGAGTATAGTTATTATCAATTGATTTTTTCCAAACAATCCACCAATTATCAAAAACACCACTAAAAGGGGCATTTGGTGAAGTAGATAATTCAACAAGAAAACCAGCAGTATACACTCTTTCATTAGCAGGATCTGTTTCTATTGCAAAAGTTACAGAAAATGATGAATATTTTGGAAGTGAGTATGTGTAAATATTTCCAGGTTCAGGATTTACCTCTTCATTTATCATAAGAGCTCTAGCTCTCAATCCTAATAATGGTAATTCAGAATAAATAGGTTCAGGAGTATTTCCTATTGAAATAGCATTTATGTTTTTAGCTACATCACCAATAGTCATATATTTTAATTCATTTAACCTTTGAGCTATAGAATTAGATGTATGTGGAATTAATTTTAATGACCAATCTTTAGGTTCTTTATACCCATCAATACCAAGTGTTTTTTTACAATCCTCTAAAAAAGGACAATATCCACAATTAACTTGAATATTTACAGGAATAGATTCAATTGGAACTGGACTTTTTAACCAAAGATTTCTTATTTTTTCAATAATGTCAACAAAAAGTTGATATGATTCTTTCCAGTGGATCTGAACTGTTAAATCTATGATATCTTTTAATGAATTAATGTTATTTAAGTTATAATTTTCATATTTGGGAAAAATCCCATTAAACTTTATCTGAACAAAAAATTTTCCTTCCAAATTATGTTCAAATAAATAATAGCTTAATGTATAAAGATAATAAAAAATCTCAACAAATTGTTTCTTTCCAATATGATCTTCTCTTACATTCTTAATATCTATTATATTTATTCCATATCGATATTTTAATTCCTCTTTAGGAACTTCACGGATAATTCCTTTTGGCTTTAATTCAAAAATTGGATCTAAAGATGCACTTAAGGAATTTCCAATAATAATAATATCAGGTCTTTGCTCTGTAAAATTAACAGGAATTTCATCATCTAAAGACTTATGGGGAAATAAATATTTGAAAAACGATTCAGGAATTTCAAATTGATGTTCTAATAATATTAAAGCATGATTATTATATTTCTTCATCTCATTATATAGCTGTCGAAATAAATATGGATTCAAATAGGTTTCTTCAATTTGTCCAAGAATATTATTATTGTATTTGATTCCTTCGAGTTTTATTAGAGTGGAATAAACAAGCTCTTCATATTTTTTACCTAATTTTTTTAATAAATTTTCGCGTATATATTTACGTCTTTCAATTTTTCTTTTGTCAGTATACCATTTTTCAGGAAATATTTGAGCTAAATCTAAAAATAATTGTCTTTCACATTCTGATTCAGTATATCTTGAGATCAATTGTTTACCAAAATTTTTAGAGCTCATTTTTAAATTTATTACTAAGTTAGTAGAGAATGTTATTAAATCTCATTTATTGAATTAAAATTGAAAAACAACAAAGATCTTCATTATATTTTAAGAAATAGTAATTTATCTATTAAAATAATTTGTCTCTAATAAATTAATAATTTAATAATGTTTTTAGATAGAAGAAAAATGAATATTACCAATAATGAAAAAGATTAACAGAAATATTATTTAAAGAATTAAATTAATTTAGCTATTTTCTCACAAGTCCTTTTGCAATCTAAAAAGATCAATCCTAGTCTAACATCTTTAGTTGTAGAAACCGTTAAAACCGCATTAGGACCTGCTGCTAAAACTAATAGAACACCATCACTTCCTTTCACCATTATTTGTTCTAGATCTCCTTTTTGCATTTCATGAGCTGCTCTCTCTCCAAGTGAGAGAATTGCTGCGGTCATAGCTGCAATACGAGTTTCGTCAACTCCTTGTGGAAGAGCAGATGCTATAGGAAGCCCTTCGACGGATACGATAGCTGCAGACTTTACTTCCGGAATAGAAGCTAATAATTGCTTCAAAATACTATCAAGCGTTCCTCCTGTTGATTCTATCATGAGAAAATAACTCCAATTATAAATTAATATGAATAATAATATAATTTATAATATAATTACATTATAAGTTATATTTAAACTTAGATTGATATTATTTAATTTTTATTATATCTTTTATTTTTTTTGATTTGACTATATTATTAGATTATTAAATCATAAAAATATATTGACAAAAAAACTTCAAGAATTATCCTTATTATTCTATTTTTACAATTTTCTTTATAATTCAAAAAATCAATACTTATTGTGAGAAAACATTTTTGTTGTTTGTATCATAGTTTTTATATTCTTTGGTTGAACAATTGAATTGATTTGCTGGGTTGGAGAGATTATTAATGAAGAATTATATTTCCTAGATTTTTTGATTAAAGTATCTATGTAATGTTTAACTTGTTGTTTCTTCCCAAAAGTTAAATATTTTCCATTATCTATATTACCAATAAAGCAAATTTGATTATTATATTTTTTAAAAAGGTCAAATATATTGTTACCAGCATTAGATTCTATACTTTGTACCCCATCAAAACCAATTTTTATAAATAAATCAATAATATTAGATATATACCCATCTGAATGAACTATAACAAGATTTTTTTTATTATGAATTATTTCTACAAGTTCAATATACTTATCAAGAAATAGGTTTTTGAACATGTTTTTTTGGATGAATAATCGATTATTATATCCAATATCATCAGCTATAAGAAAAAGAGAAGCCCCTGCTTTCTGCAACATATTTATTAGATTCTTTACATATGAGAAGAAAAAATCTATTGTTTTTTTTATAAAATCTATATTCTTCCTTATACATTTAGAGAAATATATAAAGCCCATTGATTGCCATGTTTTTTCAAAAAGACCGGGTAAAGATAACACAAAATTAATCTTATCACCTACTTTTTTCAGAAATCTATTTAATTTTAACAAATTATTTTTCGAGGGTGCAGATAAATATTTCCAATTATTCAAAATATCTTCATTTTTAAATACACCATCCCAAGTATACCAATTATTCTTATATACTCTTCCCCAACCATCAACTTTTAATTCCTTTTTTTCACTATCTAAGAAATAATGCCCCTTTCCCCTCCTAAAATCCCAAATTGAAATCGCATCAAAACCAATATTTTTAATTAATGAATAATCTTTTTCTTTTAAATAAAAATCTTTATTATTATCAGAGAGAATTTTATATTCTTTCATATATTCTTTCATAAAATCTTCTTCTGGAAAACCTGTACAATAAATTGGAATTGCTCCTGAATTTAATCTCATAAGTGTTTTGAGAAAATAATTTTGCTCTTTTATCAAACCAAATTCATCCAATTGTTTTTTTTATTAATAATTAAATAAATCAAAGAATAATTATTTGATTCTATATTTGCAATAATAATAGAATTATTTTGAATATATGATTAGCTTGGAAATATTACCAGATATTTATAATACAACATTAACATTATTCTTTTTTTTATTATCATTCCTAATGTTTTTAATCACTTATAGGGGTTATAAAAATAATAAATATGGAGCTAGTTCAACCTTTATTTGTGGAATATTATTCATTATTTTCGGATATTATAACACAATAAAAGAGTTTGTTTATTATCCATTTGATGGATTTATGGTATGGTGGATTGGAATTATATTAATTATTTTTCTTAGTTTTAGTCTATTAATTAAAAGAATTAGTAATAAAATAGATTCTGATAATTTAAATAATGATAATAAAATTTCCTTATTAATGAGATATATGATTTTAATGAGAAATGAAAGTCCATATCGAAATAAAATTTCGCTCAAAATGGAAGCTATTAGAAAAATATTTCATTTGGCAGGATTACTATATATTTTAGCTGTTTTTGGATTTTTTATAATGCCACCCATAACTTCGATGATAAATGAAGGAATAATTGATTTTATAAATCAGACTGAAAGTCTATATAATATTTTATGGGGAGATATTATTGATTATCCTTATTCTATAGGAAGTGCTGAAGCAATAAAATATATAACAATGTTTGCTTTAATTGCAATATTAGTTTTTGCTATAATATCAGAATTAATCAGAGTTTTATGGGGGCCTGAATATTCTATATTTAATCTTTTAACACGTTCAGTTCTTAGGAATGAAGAATATAATGCTGTTGGTCCTCAAATATATTTAATAACTGGTGTTATTTTTTCATATCTTTTATTTTTGGAAGGTTATGCACATATTTTAACAGTTTCAGCGGGTATTTTAATAGCATGTTTTTCTGATGCTGCTGCAGCGTTAATTGGGAGAAAGTATGGAAAACATAAAGTCGTTTGTTTACGAGGGCAAGAAAAAAGTGTTGAAGGTTTTATTGCGGGTGTTGGAAGTGCATACCTAATTGGATTATTTACTGTAGGACCCTTATATGCACTAATTGGAGCAACAATATTTTTCTTACTTGATTATTTTCCAACATATATTGCTGATAATCTTTTAAATCCAATTATAATAACTATTGGTATAACTATTTTTTATAACATTCTTGGACTTCCAATCAGATTTTTTTGATAATCCATATCATTATATTTTATTTTAGATAATAGAAATAATTAAATGGTTATTTAATATACAACTATGTTTTAATTTTATTCCTTATTATCTTATATAATAATGAGAGTCCTAATTAATGAGTTAAAAGAGATTAAATTAGTTATTCTAGACCTCGATGGTGTTGTATATCGAGGAGAAAAGATAATCCCTAACGTAGATAAAATTATTCAGGAATTGAAAGATCTATCAATTAAAATTGTATATAACTCAAATAATTCTACAATAACCCGTCAAATGTATGTAGAAAGATTGGAAAAGTTTGGAATTAAGAGTGAAATTGCTGATTTTTACACAAGTGCGTCTATAACTGCCGCAGAAATAACTAAAATGAATAAGAATTCTAAAATATTCATTATTGGCGAGATTGGATTGAAAACTGAATTAGAGGATATGGGACATGTTATAATTAAAGAAGAAGATAAAGATGACGATGTAGATTTTGTTATAGTTGGTCTTGATAGAGATTTTAATTATCAAAAATTGTCATTTGCACAAAAATGTATCCTATATTATGGTGCAAAATTTATTGCTACAAATTCAGATACAACATTACCTGCAGAGGATAGAATAATGCCTGGTGCAGGCGTTATGGTTAATGCTGTTAAAACTTGTACAAATAAAGAACCACAAATAACCTTTGGAAAACCAAATCCATTTGGAATAAATAAAATTGTAGAGGAGAGAAGAGTGAAAAATAATAATACATGTATAATTGGCGATCGACTTAACACAGACATATTAGCAGGAAATAGAGCAGGTATTACGACTGTAGCTGTATTAACAGGAGTTACAACACAAAAAGAGATTCAAGAAATTAAAAATAAGTTAAATCAGTCTGATAAAAGTTATAATGAATTATTACCCAACTTAGTTTTACAAAAATTAGATAATATGATATATACAATATAGATAAGTTGTTTTTTTTAGATTATATTAAGTTCTTTGCTTATTTTAGCAAGGAAATCCTTTAGATCTTCCTTTTCTATATTATTTAACAATTCTTGTCCAAATCTTCTTGTTATTTCTTCAAATTCTTCTGGATTTTCAAGGATATTTAAGATTAGTATAAAATAATAAGGATTATTTTTACCTGAAAAATAAGATGAAATATTTATAGCATCTAGATGTAACCAGATAACACCTTCCTCTATTAGGTATTGATGCATATTATATATTTGGATTAAAGTTTTTCGCGTTATTTTTGACTCTATATTTTCAGGATATTTTGCTATTATATCAATACCCTTTCTTTCATCCCACTTTAAAATTAATGATCCAAATGGCATAATATCCCATTATTAAATATTGTTTATATAAAATTAATATTTATTAAATAAAAATACATAAATAATATGTTTAATATTCTTCTTTTTAAATTATAATATAGATAAGATAATTTTATTATATTAGTCCATTAATATAAGGTATTGGTTTTTAAATTAGAACAGATTCATAAATAATGAAAATTTAACATAGATTATATACAACTGACTCATTTTTTTATTTTTTTAATATATATATAATTTTTCCCTCACCCAATTATTGCTAAATTGCTTTATATTCATTAAGATTTATATATTAAATAAATATCTTAATATCTTAGTTATATAGTTATGTTTTTTAAAAAGATGATCCCGACAAAAAAGAAGAATGACTATTTCCTCTTATCCTACAATAAATAATCAAAAAACATAATTTCATAGAAAAATCAAATGATTATTAGGAAATATTTAAATAAATGCTTTTTCTGAATAATTACATTAAAAATATCTAAGATAACTATATATGGATTTTTTATTTACGTTTACCTTTTTTGAACAAAAAAAAAATATTTTTCAGTTTTCTTTTTTTTATTAAATGATTAATATCTCTTGTTAATGTGTTAATAATCGCTTACAAAACTTTATAATTGAAGTTTGATTCAAACTACATTTAGATTATTTGTGCTATTTTTAACATATATTTTGTGATCTCTATAAATATATTTTCAACATTATCTCCATTTTTAGCGGAACATTCCATATATTTATAGAGACTTTCATTTTCTACAATATTTTCAGCATCTTCTGGAGGAACTGATCGCGTATCATTTAAATCTGATTTTCCACCTACTATAATTATTGGGTATTTAGATACATCATCTTTTATCTTATAAATTTGTTTAAAGATATTTAACCAATCTGGAAAATTGTTAAAACTTGTATATCTAGTAATATCAAACATAAATATTCCTCCTGAAGATCCAGTTATATATGAGGGTAAAAGGAACCTAAATCTCGCCTCACCAGCAAAATCCCATATTTGTAAAGTTATATTTAAATCTTTAATCTTGAATTTTTTAGAATAACAATCTAGTCCTATAGTCATTGATGTAGATTCATCGAACAATCCACTAAGATATCGTCTAACTAGGGCAGTTTTACCAACGCCTCCATCTCCAAAAATACATATCTTAAAAATTGCATCACTTTGAGAAGATATCATTAGATTTTTTACATCCAGATTATATGAATTATCGAGTTTATAATTAAAGTTTAGTTTTAGATCTTTTGAATATATTATTCCTCTTTTTATGCTTTATAAAATTTAAATTATATTTATTTTTTAAAAAATTGTCTATAAATAAAAATAATTTTAAAATCTTTTAAAATATTTTTCTCAACATTGTTGCTATTTTATGAAATTTTTAAGATAAAAGATTCAAATGATGAATATCACAACAAAAATAAGTATAGTAAATATAAAAGACTATGAAAGCACAGAAGATGCGGTCATAGCTGCATTAAAGTTAATAGAATCAGATTTAAAATATAAATTTGATAATTCTAGAAATATACTTTTAAAACCAAATTTATTAATTGATAAAGAAAACGCTTGTACTCAACCTAGTATTATTAGGGGAGTAATTAAATTTCTTAAATTAAAGAATATTTCTCCAGATAATATATTTATTGGAGATTCGCCAGGTCAAGTAAGAAAAACAGCAACATTTATTGCCAAAAAATTAAATATTTATGATATCAGTATAGAAGAAGAAATAAAATTTGTTAATTTTGAAAATGAAGCACCAATAAAAGAAAATATTAATGATGGAATTAAATTAAAAGAAATTTATGTATCAAAACCAGTGAAAGAATCTGATGTTATAATAAATTTGCCTAGACTTAAAACTCATGGCGAAGCAACAATTACAGGTGCAATTAAAAACTATTGGGGAATCATACCAGGAGGACTTAAAGCAAAATATCATTTGTTAGGTAGAAATCCTTATGAATTTGGAGAATGTATAGTAGACAATTTTTCATGGATTGTTAAAAATAAAAAAAAAAGAATAACTGTATATGACCTTGATAAGGTTATGCAAGGTCCAATGGGTCCTGTTTCAGGAAAGATGGTAAATTGGGGTTTAATACTTGCAGGGACAGATGAATTAGCTTTAGATGTCGTTGCTCTAGAAATAGGAAAAGTAAACGCTCTAAATGTTCCACATTTAGCGAATGCTGTAGAGAGAAAATTAGGTATTGGAGATTTAGAAAATATAGAAATTCTTGGTATATCAATCAAAGAAGCAAAGAAAATTACCCCAAAATTTAAAATACCAGGAATGAGATTGAATAAATTTGCTGCATATTTTACAAGTAGGGTAAGTCATAGTTTCCAAAAATGATGATAAATCAGGACAGTATTTAAACGGA
>CAZGJX010000113.1:0-12256 GCA_964525635.1 uncultured archaeon | reverse complement strand
AGGATAAGAACCACTTGAACCATTATTTATATCCTTTATCATATAGGTCCCTCCTTCTGTACCGTCTGATCTCCATAATTCTCTTCCATTAACGCCATTATCTGCTTGAAAATAGAGGCTATTATTGAAAACAACTATATCAATTCTAATTTCGGGAATTGATGAGCCTGTTGGATTAATATCTTTTACCATAAAAGTACCTTCTACTGTACCATTTGTCCTCCATAGTTCTCTTCCATTTTGACCATCATTTGCAAAAAAATAAAGAACTCCATCCATAATTATTAGACTTAATGGATAAGAAGATAGATACCCAGTATATATATCCATTATCATATTAGGTACTTTTAATATGGTTATAATCCATGAATGAGATACATTATATTCACCATCAGAAACACTAACATTAATTATATGAATACCAGCTGAGGTGTGATTTGATTGAAAGTTATAAGTATCAGAATCACATATTATAGATATTGTTTCAGATGTCCAATTATACAACAGAGGATCATCATCAGGATCATTAACATTAATAGATAAAGAGAGCAAATCTCCTTCCTCTATTATAGGATTGGATGTTGGACTTACAGAACTTATGGCTAGTGGTTGATTTGGACCTAGTTCTATAGTTAATATCCATGAATGAGACACTTCAAACTTCCCATCAGAAATAGTTACCTCTATTTTATGAATACCTGCAGATGAATGATTAGATTGATAATTATAAGCATCTGAATCACATATGATAGGTATTTCATTAAAGGACCATTTAAATATAAGAAGATCATTATCTGGATCTGAGACATTAACTCTAAAGATAATTGAATCTCCTTCTTCTATCGTTGGATCTGATTCAGGAGTTACTGAATTGATAATTGGTGTTTGGTTTGGATCTGAAAAATTCAAATAATTAATTAGAAGAAAACTTGTTCCAATTATTGTAATGCTGATAAAAAAAATTAAAACCAAAATATTTTTTTTTTCCATTATAAATATCCATTATTTTTTCTTAATTCTTCAGAATTCAGTATTATATTATAATTTTTTATATTTATTAGTAGAAAGCTAAGAATTAATAAAATTCTAAAGTCTAAAATAGAAATTAATAATATTGATTTAAAAGATTATGGTACAAAATTCGCCACACTTTTTTTATTTTAAGGAAAATTATGTGAAGAGATAGTTACCAATGGAATTCACCATTGGTAACTAAAAAATATAGAATAATTTAAAAAAGGTACAAAAAAATAAAAACTAACTATTATATAAATAGGTGTTGTTGTATTGTGAAACTCTATATTGAAGGATTAGATCATTAAAAAGGACTAATAGTAGATAATTATCAATATTAATAAATATTTCAAAAGTTACTTTACTTATTTTTCATTTAAAAATAAATAGATATACTTTTATTATATATAACTGAGGAGATTGTGAAAATCAAAAGATGATTGTTAAAAAATGGAAAATGGAATGATGAAATAAAAGAATTGCTAAAAAAAAAACTTAGCAGACAAAGAAGTTTATACACAAAAGCTAGAACATTATCAGGAAAGGCTGGTAGATTATTTTATTATTCACATGGAGATCAAAAGAAAATTAAATAGAGGTTTTGATTCTATTTTCCATTAAATTATCCAACTTTTCCATGAAAAATCTTTTTTTATATTAAGATAATACTCAAGATTTTAATGACTTTTTTAAATGTGATTCATTAAGACTTCATTTAGAATATAAAATAAAATACCAAGAATAAAATAATATTATGATGTAGTAGAAAATCGTTTGATAATGGGATGGAAGAAAATTAAATATTTAAAACTTAATATGGATCATAAATTATAATACTAAAAAATTAAATTCTTAAGATACTACTACCATGAATTATTCTAGTAATCTCTAATAGATTTTCCTTTAGACGATAAATTATTCGAAAATTTCTATAAATTATTTCCCTTATTTCCTCATTTTCTAATTCTGGTACCATCCTGCCCATTTTAGGAAATTGAATTAAGTTATCAATGATATACATAATTTTCTTAGCAAGGTTTTGAGCAAATTTTGGTGCGGTTTTCTCATAATACTTAATTATTGAATCATAATCATCACTTGCTATAAGGGACCATCTTATTTCACCCATTTCTTAAACCTTTCTTTTACCTCTTCGTGGGAGAGGGATTCCCCATTATCCAACTGCTCAATACCCTTTGTAATCATTTGTTGAACATAAATTGACTCCATGATATCATCGTAATTAACATCATCAGGAAGTTTTTTAATTGATTCAATTACTTTTTCTTTTATGGTTTGCATATTATTCAATAGAAATAATATATTTATAATTTAAATTTTTAATCTCGAAATTATTAAATATTTTAATGACATTATAGAAATTGTCATATATTATAGATCTCATTTTATCAAGCAATCGTGTTATATACCTTTTAGCTATAAGACATCATTGATCTCTATTAAAATCAAAATCTTTAAATAATTTTTTTTTTAAAAGTCATATGAATCTACATAAATTTTTTAAAAATGCTTTTACCCTCACTTTTATCTTTGAGCTTTTTTGCTTATTTTCTTTTGGAATATACTTGCTCTTTTTTGTATTTTTTGGAGGTGCTAAACTTTTTGGAACTGAAACAAATATTTTACTTGTATTAATTTCTTTAGGGAGTTCCTGTTTAATAACACTTGTTGGGATTGGGTTTTTTATACGAATAAGAAAAAGATTTGGAAAATTGCTTGGTTCAGAAAAAGATTTTCCATCAGAAACATTAGCAGAGAAGATTGTTTTAGGGATATGGATTGCTGCAATTTGCTTTTTTAGTGCTGCGGTATATTATGGACTTTTTTTGATATATCAATATGGTGTATTTCCTGTCTATGGAGGTGCAATAGGTATATTTATCGTTTTTATTGTTTTAGGAATTCTAATAATATGTCTAATTCTCCAAGGATTATTGTTTATCATGGCAAAATTTACCAAAAATGTTGTTCATGAAGTATTATCTGATTAAAAAATATTGATGGATTTTCAATCCCTTTATATAGGATTCCTTTTTTTTTAATTAAATTATCTATATAATGATCGTTTAAAGTATGTTAATAAAAAGAAACCTAAATATTAGAATTATATTACTCTTTTTATTTAAAGATTTTATAGTTAAATAGGTTTTACTAGAAAATATATTTTCCTATATATATTATAAATGATAATTTTAAGTTATTAATCCTTAAGGAATAAAAAAATTGATAAGATTCAAAAAATTTTAATATGATTAAATATGATATGATATAATGATATCAGGAATTATTTACTGATATATATATTAATATATAAAACTTTAATAGAAAAGACTAGTGCGATTTCTATGTTATATAAAAATAAGAAAAAATTAACTATCTTTATTTTTTTTTCTTTTATAATGATAATTCCAAGCATTCAGGCAAAGAAATTAAAAAGTTCAAATATACCAGTCATTTTAGATGATCCCTTAGATACTTTCGTTATTGAATCCACAATTCCAATCAATATTATATTCATTGGATTCAATACTACTAATATAAATACAATATATATTAACGAAAATGTTAAAGATTTGATTAAACCAACTTATAATGGTCCAACTCATCAATATATGGGAGGAGAATTTAATTTAGATTATAATTATTATTTTTCAAAAGCTACTAATTTAGAAACAGATTTTGTAACTTATTTAAATTCAATTGAGTCCGTAATAACTCCACCATTGGATTTACAAACATATAATCCAACAGCAATAAGCGCAAAACAACATTCTGCTATTGACACAATAACATGGTTAGATAATCACATCAATAATTATTTTCCTAATGTAAATTGCACTTATTGCTTTTATCTAATAGATCTTTATACATATGGTTATATCGAAGATTATCACTATTATTCAATTAACTTTAATCATCCAGATACAGGAACACCTTCCTTTGAGAATCATACTATACTTTATGGAGGAGATTTTCCTAATAGAGGTGTTTTTCTTGATTTATCAGCAGGACCGATTTATTATCCAGATTGGCTTTCTCCTGATCTTCCAGAAACTACAAAAATAGTTTCTCCTGAGATGATTACTCCAATTTGGAATTATACATTTCCTCTAAATAATACTGACTTTAACAATAATATGATTGAATACATTCGAAAAATCGTTGATTTTATTTATCTGCCATATTATTGTAACAATCCAATTTTACCTGAAGAATATGATAATATTAAAATTCTAATATTCGATAACACAACTAATTATGAAATATCAAATAATCCAGATAAGCACATTAATACAACTCTAATTAAAACTACGTTTGAAGAACTGATTCCTGATTCAAAATGGAATATAACTATAGTCCCGGAGTATTTGTATAATTATCCTGAATTAGAACAAATGATTTTAGAAGCTCAAAATTATCCAGAGGAGGGATATGAAAGATTTGATAAAATTTATAATTATTTCCTAATGAAGCACTATTATGAATTAGGGTTAGGTATATTCGAAGATACAATTGCTGTAATTATTTTTGCTTTACCAAATAATATAGCAGGGTCCCTTAATACAACATGGGGTCTTGCTTACGGAAATGGACTGGTAATCATTGATGGAGGATATAACCTTCCAATATCTCATGATTATTCATATTATTCTCATTTGATCATCCATGAAGTAGGACATGAAATGGGATTACCTCATCCATTTGAATATGAGACTCTTGATGAAAATGATTTTTCAAAAGAATATAGATATCAGGATTGGTTATTTGATTTTATCTCTACACCTATGGCATATGCTCATTTTGATACCTCTTTCAGTATTTTTGATAGACATTCAATTGCTCGAGCTCATACAATTGAGTATCTAAAAGAAACTTGGGATCTATTATACAATGCTAATAGAACATTATTAGATCACAATAATAACACACTTAATTTATATTTAGAGAATATTCTAATTAATATCCAAACAAATAAATCGATGATTTATACCCTTTTTGAATCAGAAGAATTTATTAAAGCTCATCACCATGCAAAAGAATGTTATATCTTAGCAAAATTATACTATGATTATGTGATAGAAAGTTTTCCTGAATCACCACCTAAAATTCCAGGATATGAAATTGAAATCATTACTTTAGCAATTGGAATTTCGATAATTGGAATAATAATATCCATTAGAAAGAAACATTTTAAATAGATTTATTTTTCTTTTTTTTTAAATTACATTTCTCTTTGATCTCTGAAAATATATTTTAGTTATACGCGAATTTAATTGTCAGGAATAATATCAAAACAATTAAATTAAAAGAAAAGAGACAAACTATGATCTCTATTTCTTTAAGTTAATTTTGAAAAAAACAAGCTTGATTTTATTAAATATATGGGGACTGAGGGAATTAAAAATTCTGTATATACATTATATATATATTCCTCTCGGTTTTTCACCTCTGGGTAAAAAATTGGAGTAATAAAGTATGAATAATCAGAAGTATTTATTTAACTAATTTTCGAAACTGTTTTCATCAATCATCATTTAAGGCTAATCCAGTTTCTAACAAATTGATTTATATAATTGAATTATTTGAATTAATTTCTATTTTTTTTTTATTTTTTAAATCCCAAATTTATATAAGAAAAACTAGACATATATATTGTTGATCAAAGTAGTTAAAAACCTTAAGGACAAAAATATAATTGAATGAACTTATTTTTTTCAGTATTATTGTTTTGATTATCATAAGATTAGTTGGAGTTGTCGTATCTACTGATTTCTATTACGACACTAAATCTAAAACGTATATCTATTTTTTTATTGGATGGGGCCTTTGGGCTATTTCTTTAATTTTTATTATTCTTAACGAGAGCGAACACAACTCGTCTATAGGAATAATTCTTCTATTTTTGAATTATATTCTTGGACCAATTGCATTGATCCTTATACTTGTAGGATTAACTTCTTATTATCTTAAAATATATCATTTTAAAATTTTCTTTTTTTTAATATTATCAATATTGATTTCTATAGTTCTTTTTATTATAGTAGGTTTAAATTTTGTATATTATTTAAGTAGGATCTATACTTTTTCATTTTATTTTATATTTTTACTTTTACCAATCATGAAATTTCGCAAGTTCAAGAAAAAAGTAGGTAAAAGTATCAGATGGTACTATTTATCTTGTTTTTCGATTTTATATTATATACCTTTATCAATTTTTTTTTCATTAGGTAGTGATTCATATATATTATACCAAACTGAAAATATTAATGCAATTATTCTCTCTTATGTCCCTATTATCTTAACAACCCTTATCCTTATAGTTTTTATGATTCACTTAGAATATAATATATCATCTGATCAAAAGAAGTTTTTAAAAGATAAATATTCTCATAATTTAGGGAATATTTTCCAAGGAATTATGTCTGGTTATAACTTAAATATAATTAAGGAAGGATCAGAAGAAATTTTATCAGAAGTTAAAGAGATTATGAAAAAATTAATAGAAGAAGCTAAAGAGATAATAGAAGAGATTAGAAATCTCTAAACTTATAGTTTATTCATTTATTTTTTTTTCCTATCAATTAATATTTTAATTTTAATATCATAAAATTTAATTGTATTTTTGATTTCTAAGATTTTATTTTATTTATCTATATTAAGCAAATAATAAATATGTAGAAGCGTTCTAAGTGTAAAAAATATGGGGACTGAGGAAATTGAACAATTTGTCATCACAATGTCATTACAAATCACGTTATTTTTGTCAACTTTCGTCACAATTCTTAAATAAATGATATTTTCTATTATATGAATTTATTCATCCAATTTCCTATCTTGAAGGATTTAATACCCATTTATACCTTACTTAGAATTGAGGAGATTAATTGAATATATTTATATATTAACAATAATAAAATAAATCAATTTTCAAATCATAATTATCTATGTTTATAAAGAAAAAAAAAAAAAACCAACTTCTGGTTTGGTTCGGTAATTTTAATTAGATTTTTTAAGTATCTTTATGGAATTGATACATATTTAATAATAAGTGCATCTGAATCTGTAGCTCCACATGGCCCTATGGTGTAATATTTCCAGTCACTATAAGAATATCCTGCAACATAGACATCACCAACACTATCGACAGCGATTCCCATTCCATATTCAGAATTTTGACCACCTGCAAATGTGGAATATATTAACTCAGTGGCATCGCTATTAACTTTACACCAGATCACGTCAAAAGCCCCAGTATTAAAAGGATCAATACACATGGAGCTCATAGGAAAATTTAGACTTCTACTTGATCCTGTTATATAAATATTACCAGCACTATCCAATATAATATCATTTACAGAATCATAATCAGAACCACCAAGGAAGGTTGAAAATATTATCCCAGTTCCATCACTATTAATCTTAGTGATAAAAGCATCATAATACCCATTATGAGTTTCATCAATCACACCTGTAGTTGTGGGAAAAGTAGTGCTCTGTGCATATCCTGCAATAATTATACAATTATCATTAGAAAGAACAATAGAATTTCCACAATCATTTCCTGAACCACCAAGGAAGGTTGAATATAGTAGATTCCTTGCATTATCGCTAATTTTACAAACAAATACATCATTTCCACCACCATGAGTCTCGTCAATTACACCTGATGTTGTTGGGAAATTGGAACTATATGTATAACCTGTAATAATAGCACACCCTTCATCATCAACGACAATATCTTGACCACATTCCATTTTTATACCTCCAAGGTATGTTGAATATAGTAGACTACTTCCATCTGCATTAATCTTACTCACAAATACATCAGCCTGACCATTATGAGACCTGTCTATAGCACGTTTTGTAGTAGGAAAATCTATACTATAAGTACTACCTGTAATATAGACACAACCAGAATCATCTACAGCAAGAGCCTTTCCTTGATCACTAGCCGATCCACCAAGTAATGTTGAATACTCTATTGCAGTTCCATCACTGTTGATTTTACTTACGAATATATCATAACCTCCATTAGGAGTTTCATCAATTACACCTGCAGTCGTGGGAAAATCACCACTTTCAGTAAATCCTAAGAGATATATTGAACCAAATTCATCGACATAAATATCATATAAAAGATCACTTCCAGATCCACCAAGAACGGTTGAAAACTCTAATTCAGTTCCAGCAGCATTAATCTTACATATATATACATCATATTTACCATTTGGAGTCTCATCAATCACACCTGTAGTTGTGGGAAAATCAGAACTATATGTATGTCCTGCTATATAAGTACAACCAAAATCATCAACTACAACAGCATATGCAGAATCGCTTGATGATCCACCAACCAATGTATAATATCTCATATAACCTACTGTTCGATAAGGATCAGCTGATTTTACATCTATTTTTGTTTCCAAAGGATTATTGTCTATAACACTAATAATTGAGATTAAAAATGTTACCAAAAGACATAAACCCAATGTTGTTTTTATCTTTTGATTTTTCATTCTTTTTCACTTAAAACTAACGTTTTTGTATATTTTAATCATTAATTTTAATGAATTGGTGATAATTCTATTTTATATAAATTTTATCTTTTTCGTAAAAAATTTTCAGATTTTGTTAAAAGTCGATAAAAAACAAAAACAATATTATAATTCTAAAATAAAAAAATAATACTTAGTTTATTGAAAATAGTTATTTAGTTTAGAAAAAAGTAATTTAAATTCATTTTTTTAATAATATTTTCGGGGTGTTATAATTAATCATCTAGAATATAGTAAATGATTTCTTCTTTTTTTACCAACCTTCTCGGATGATTAAAGATCCATGATACCTTTTATTGAGCAGATTAGTATTGTTTAGTTTATGCAGGTTTTCTCTGCACGTTTTAAATAGGGATTGAGGGGATCGAACAATATGTACGTACTTTGTGCGTACAAAATAATGATTTTTGTCAACTTTCGTCATAATTCTTAATTAAAATAGAGCCCCCAATTGGTTAAGATGTATTATTATCTTTCAATTTGGAGGAATCTTAACCCCACTTATACTTTACTAAAAGTTGAGGAGATTAATTGAATTATAATTTAGAGATAAATAAAAAAAAATAAAAAAAAATAAAAAAAAATAAAAAAAAATAAAAAACCATTTATAACTTTTTTCCACATTTACTGCATATATTAGTATTTTGATCAGCAAGAATATTACATATTGGACAAATAAGTGATTTCTTCCCAATATTTTTATTGTAATTTACTCCATGTAGTTCTTTATATTGTTCTTTTGACCTGATTTTTGATTTTAAATACTTTCCCTGTTTTTTTTCTGCTGATCTATGTTTAAGAACCCTATATATTTCATACCCAATTGATGCAATAATAAGGATAATTATTAAAAAAAATCCTATTAAAAATATATCATTATCAAAATTTAAAAGATTCATCGGTATTTTTTTTTTTTATTATTTTAATAATCTTAAATCTTTTCCACAGACTAAACAAAAATCTGTATTTTTATTATATTTTTTTCCACATTTAGGACAGAAAACTGTATTAATACCTTCAGGTTCATATATTTCATTATGAGCTTCTGTAATTATTGATTTTTGGTATAATTGAATCATTTCATTTCTGTATTCTGGATCTTTTATAATATATGTTCCATCCATTTTTAGTTTCACAAATTTAGTTATTCTAAATGGATTAATATAAGAAATAATAATAAAAGGAAAAGAACATAGAAATAAAATACATGCAACAATAGGGAATAAATTTGTAATCAATGGGAAGAAGTGTGTTCCAACTAAATACATAATGAATAGAAAAGGAATAAAATAAATAAGTTTTAAACTGAAATTACCAATCTTTTTTAATTTTAAGTATTTATTAAATCCCAGTAAGCATTCTTCGCAAACAGGAAATCCCATAGATACTGAATTTTTATTATTCCCAATTCCTCTAGTCTTACTGAAATAAACTTTTTCTGTTTTTTCACTCACTTTTTTACATTTTAAGCATTTATTTGGAAAGATATTAGATTCGGTCATTTTTTTTATCAATATATTTTTTTATTATTCAAATATCGAAATCAGAACTCTTCACAATGTTTTTTTACTTTTTTCTCAAATTTTATTACTTCCTTACTAATCCATTTTTCCCATTTCTTCTTATATTCTTTTTTGTTATTTCTATTTTCCTGTAAAAATTGTAATCTTTGTTTCTTAGATTCTAATATTATTGGTAGAATAAATTTTTTAAAATTTTTCTTTCTTTGCTTAAAAATCTCTTTAGATTCAAAATTTTCATTTCGTTTAAATCTTACATTCCATGTTCTACTAGATATATAAATTTCTGCACGTGGTTGATTAAATCCTAATGTTACACCATAAATTTCCCACCACTTAATATATACAGGTTCAGGTGCTTTTCTTTTTCTTAACGAATAGTATACAAAACCATTTTTAGTCATTAATACATGAGTTTTTTTTGAAATATACTCTCTATTTCCGGAAAGAAAATGGACATTAGCTAAGGTACTATAAATTATATCTTCTCCTTCGGGTATAGATTTACTCAAATCTGAATAATTTATTGGTACATAAATATGTGCATTCTCTTTTATTGTAGATTCAGCCATCTTATATTTTCACTTTTAAGGATTCATTAATTGATATCAATTTTCTAATAATAGAAAATTGATTGTTATTTTAAAATAGATTTCATTATATAAAAAGAATCAGGTAGGTGTTTCTCCATATATTAAAAATTGTAGTAACTACAATTTTTAATATTTATAAATTCTAAATATTACCAATTAATTGCGAGAATGCCACTTCCTTTACAGTACCGAGTATTTTTTATTCGATTTTTTCTCACCTCATTTGTTTTATTCTCATTTGTCAAAAAAACAGTAATTTTTCTAGATATAAGCGTATCCAAGTAATACTAAACCATAATGATTGTTGTCTTGAATTAAGTGCTTCTGCTATTTGTGATATATGTTGCCCAAATAAGATAAGTCTGCCAACAATTCCACAACAATATAGCAAATAGGTAAATTAGAAGATGTGTGCTCAAGATCTTTGTAAAGGTGAATATTTGGAATTTATGTTTATCACGATATCCTGATTCAATGCAAAAGTGGTGTTCATATAGTGCATCCGCTTTTTGGGGAGTGATTACCCAATCTGGGGATTTTATTATAGTTTTTTTTCTCTCCATGAACATTTTTCGGGCAAATATCAACAGAAATAGTTTTAATCTTTGATCTCCAAGACCAAAACTCAATTGAGCGCCATTTCCTTCTCTCCTCCCAATTTGAAGAATTATAATACTTTTTTAAATGTTCCTTTACCTTTTGAGTCCTCGATTTTCTTGCAAGAAATCTTATCCCTTTCTCTTTTAATAGTGCTAAAACATCTATTTGTACAAATTCTCCATCAAAGATTATAATTTTTGGCGATAAAATTGTTTCAATAGAGTCAATCAGTTTTTTTATAAGAGAAATAATCTTTTCATGTGGTGTTCTATGAAGAATTGCGATCGTAAAGCTTCCCTTTTTAGAATACAGGTCTGCTGTAAGATATTCATAAAAATAAGTTTTACTTCTCTTTACTCTTCCTTTTCTTACATGAGGATTGTTAGGATTTTCATAATAACAATCCTGATGAAAATCTATAAAAATAATGCTTGATTGCAGTAATTGTTGTTGGATGGATTTTGGAAGGTTAATAAACTGCCGCGTGAGGCACTTATTAATGAAATGTGTCATTTCTTCTGAAGAAATCTTCCGACAACACCTCATAATTTGCTCAGGGGAAGGTGCCCTCTGATCTTGAAATCGTGAAAGAATACACCCTTGCTTAAGACTAATATTATGAAGTGAAGCATATTCAAACATTTTAAAGTATTCATAAGATTCATATTTTTTTATAGAAAACGCAGGTAATTCATTTAATAGATCAAGCAGAAGTAAATCTCGATGTAGATTTATAAAATTAGGAATATTTTGCTTAATTAAAAAAAGATCTTTCATACTTCTCCTTCTTTTCTTCTTTGACGTCATAAAAAGATGAATATTGCCGAAGATTTAAAGGTTTCAATATGAGATTAGAAGAATGTGAATTTAAAAAAAATACTCGGTACTGTTTAGGGCCAATGTCATTAAGTTAAGAAAACATTTTATTACCTTTTCAAATGATGTTATTATA
>CAZGJX010000112.1:0-12259 GCA_964525635.1 uncultured archaeon | reverse complement strand
ATAAAGTCTAAGAATTTATAATAAATGAAAATTTTCTAAAGACGATATCTAAACAGACTTTTAAATTATAGTTTTAATACCAATAAAATCAAATTATTCAATTCAAACATAGTGATTTATGAACAATAGGTTTTAGAGACTATAATCTAATGAGTAAATTTAATAATGTATATTATTATGTAAATGACATTCAAAAAAAAAATGATTTTCCATTATGAAGAAAATTATAAAAATAAGTTTAGTTATTACCCTTTTCTTATCTTCTATATATTTAATTCCAAATATAAATGCAGCAGCTCCTCATGGTCTTGATTTTGCTGTTAAAAAAGGAGAACTTATTTATTGGACTGCCAATTTTGTTGATGAAACCGCATTAGAGACATTATACGGTGTAGATTGGGAAGATGATATATTTTTTAGTGGATTAGAGGATGGTGCTAAGATGAGATTAAATCTTACTAATATTGATCCAACTTATATGCATACAGGTCTTTATCCAGGAATATTATATGGAATAGATGTTTGGGATTGGACTGTGACAGATACATGGGTAACAAAACAAATTTCGGGAAACTATTATTACTTAAAGGATTTTGATGATTACACTACATATATCTATCATACAACCGCGGTTCCTTTAATAATGTTAGCTCCGGCAGAAGAATTTTTAGAAGGATATTCTGATATATTGAGTCCAAACTATTATACAGTAGCTTTAGATAATATAATATTTGGTCATTTTCAATCTGGTGAAGTATATGCTTTAGATGATGTGTTTTATTTTGCCAAATATAATAGTAGGGGAATTCTTTCACATTTAAATATATTTAATGAATTACATGAACTAGTTGTTGATATCACTCTAGATAGTTCTGGTGATAGTACTGATGATAGTATTCCTGGATTTGATTTAATAATAGTATTGGGAACGAGTTCTCTATTGTTAATAGGGATTATTGTATACATTATAAAAAGAATCAAGGTTTAAATTAAGATTTATCTTTTTTTTTCTTTTTTTTAAATCACTTTAAAGCAAAGCTATACTTAATTTCTTTCTTATTGAATAAAAGTGTTAAATACAATTTTAATCAAAAAATAAAGGGATTTATGAAATATTAGTTTTCAAATATGTTACAAATATTAATCTAAATTAAATATTAAAAATTCATTTTAAACTATTAAAAAAGAATTTAAATATACACAATGAATAGCTATAACTATGGAATTTAAAAATATTGAAAAAGATGAATGGTTAATACCAAAATCGGATATCTCCTTCGAATATCTAACTAAATTTAATAGAAACATGGGTATTTTACATTTAATTCAGGGCCTATTAATGGTTATCTTAGGCTTTTTACCAGCATTGGCTTTTAATATAGATATCTATACAACTTACCTAAAGTTTGAACCCTTGCCTCCTGATTCTTTTATATCAACTCCAAATCCCGCTATATTTTTCTCAATTTCGGCAGTAGGAGCAATCGTGGGAATATTTTTATTAATGTCTGCCTTAGCTCATTTTTTAATTGCATATCCCTTAAATAAATCCTATATTAAAAATTTAAAGCAAGGTATTAATAAAGTACGTTGGTTTGAATATGCATTTTCCAGTTCAGTGATGATTGTTTTGATTGCATTATTTTTCGGAGTTTATGATTTCTGGGCTCTTGTTATGTTATTTGTTTTAAATGCTCTGATGAATATGTTTGGACTGATGATGGAGTTATATAATATAAAAACAAGAAAATTAGGGGAAAAAATAAAATGGACCCCCTATTATTTAGGTGTTTTAGCTGGAGCTGTTCCTTGGATAGTAATAACAGCATTCTTTGTAAATACCACTTCTATCGGTGGAGAAATCCCATGGTTTGTTTATGGAATATATGGTATTGAATTAGTATTCTTTAATACGTTTGCTATCAACATGATATTACAATATAAAGGAGTTGGGAAATGGAAAGATTATTTGTTTGGAGAAAGAGTCTATCAGATTTTAAGCTTGGTTTCTAAATCTTTCTTGGCATGGTTAGTATTTGCAGGAGTTTTATCGCCAACAGGTTAATTTTTTTTCTTTTTTTTTATTAGAATTATTGTATAAATTTGATTTGTTTGATTAATAAAAATAAACTTCATTAAGTTGTTAAATTATAAAATAGAAAAGATGTATATCTAATCTTCAAATCCACAATTTCTGCAAATTCTCTTTTTAGCATAAATTATTTCAGGATAATAACTTTCTACATAATTCTTATCTAATATTTCTTCAATATAATTTTCCCCAGCACCACATCTGGGACATCCTTGTATCTTAAATAAATAATCAGAATTGTACCCTCCAGAATTTTCTATATGATTTTCTCCCCTATATGCTTGATTTGAATAATCTGGGTTATTATATTGATTGGAATTATAATCATATTGATTATTTGAAGTTAAATTAGTATGTGTAGGAGATTTTGAAGATAAATTATTTATTAAATTATTAGAAGAATTATGGTTTGGAGCTTCCATATTTTTATCTTTTAATCTATTTTTATTTGCATGAGCTTTTTTTCTCAAATAGACTATTGTTACAAGAGATATAAATCCTAAAAGACCTATAGTTATACTGATAAAAATAGGGTCAAAATTATCTGATTTAGATTTATCATCTATTAGTGATCCTAAATCTATTTTTTTACTTGTATATGGATCTGTGACAATAAAAGTACAATTTTCTCCAGGAACACTTACACAGATCTCATCTCCATAAATAAAATTAAGATTTGATAAGTCAAATATATAATAATCATCTATAACTGTTATGTTTGCTACTTGTTCATTCGATAAATTCTCAATAATGACAAAGGGAGAATTTAATATTTCTCCAAATACACGGAATTGTTGTGGTAGAGGTGTAAATAAATGGATTTCTTTTAGATGCCACCATTCATTCTCACTATTATGGATTCCTATAATCCTGATCCATCTTATATCAGAATCAATAGCATCCCACTGCCAAGATTTATATTCACCTAATGTTTTATCGATTTGTAATACCCAAGTTTCATTATCTGTTGATGTTTCAATTTTATACTGATAATATCTATTATCATTATCCCACCAATGTGTTTTTATCGCCCATATATTAAAATTACATGGTAATTCAATATATAATGGTTTGTTCAAATCATTAGATCCATAAGATTCATCATCATTATCTGCTATATTAGCTGCATCAGAACTTCCATATATTTTTGCTCCTACTATAGGAGAACGTTGAAAAAAGAGCTCTTCTTCATGATTCTTCTCTATTCCCCATAGATCTTGAGTTATAATTTTAATATTATGCCATCCAATAGAATAGTCATAACTATTCAATATAGGTTGACTAATAGTTGATTCTGTATTAAAAAACCACTCTTTAAAATAAAAATCTTCAATATAACTTTCATCCAAATACAAGGAAGCTCTTGTCATAAATAGAGTGTTTGAAAAAGATTTTTCAAAAAATATAGTTCTAGAAATATATGAGGAAGATGATGGGTATCCTGAAATTGTTATATCACTTGCTTGGGGTATTTGAGGATCAGCACCAAAATAATTACAAATCCCCTCATAAATCGCTAAAGCCGCCCTAATTCGGCTATTAGGATCGGAAATTAGATTAAAATCATCCTGATTTGTAAGAAATAGAATTTCAGTTAAAATTGCAGGCATATTTGTGTTGTCAAGTACTTCAAAATGACTCCCTAGATATGGATAATCTCCTCGTATTCCTCGATCAGTTGTTCCAAGTTGTGAAATCAATCGCGATTGTATATCGCCTGCTAAATTCCTACCGTTTATAGAATATACAATATCACTTTCTGCCCAATAGAATGTTTCAGTACCTCCCGCACTTGATGATGAAGCAGCATTATGATGTATGCTAACAAAGATATCTGCATTATTAATATTTGCTATATTACACCGTTCTGAAAGTGAAACATCAATATCTGTTTCTCTAGTTAAAATCACATTTGCACCTATATAAGATAACATATCTTTTAATCTTAAACTAACGTCAAGATTGAAATCTTTTTCATTTGGAAAGCCTTCCCCATCAATCCCGACTGGACCACTTTCAGAACCCCCATCCCCTGGATCTATAATAATTGTTTTATCTGTTATATCCTCATCAGGTGGAGGTGGTTCAGGGTCAACACCAAAATAATTGCATATGCCTTCATAGATACCTAATGCTGCTTTATATCGATTATCAGGATTATTTATTAAATTGAAATCATCTTGATTAGAGAGGAAGGCATTTTCAGTTAAAGCAGCAGGCATATCTGTGTTTGCTAACACATATAAATGATATCCAAGATATGGATAATCTCCTTTTATTCCTCGATTAGTTGTTCCAAGTTGTGCAACCAATCTTGATTGAATATTGCTTGCTAAACTCCTGCCGTTTACAGAATATATTGTATCACTTTCAGCCCAATAGAGCGTTTCAGTACCTCTTGCACTTGTTGATGATGCTGCATTATGATGTACGCTGACAAAAATATCTGCATTATTATTGTTTGCTATAGTACACCGTTCTGAAAGTGAAATAAATACATCTGTTTCTCTAGTCATTATAACAGTTGCACTAGCAGATATTAGTAGATCTTTTAAACGTAAAGCGGTATCGAGATTAAAATCCTTTTCATTAGGGTATCCTGAACCATCAATTCCAACCGTTCCGCTATCAGAACCACCATGTCCTGCATCCACACAAATAATCTTCCCTGATAAACCATTTAGTGAATTTTGAGAATCAGAGAATTTTGTTAAAACTAAGTTCCAAATATCTGAAGTCTCATAACCAAGAGCCCAAAATCCCGTTCCTGCTAGATTAGCAGAATTAACATAATCAAATTTAATATCTAAAGAGATTTCATCATCATACCAACATTGATGCCAAGTTGATCCACTTTGATAACGATACCATGGTGTATTAGAGTTTGAATCCCAAAGTCGTCCATAAGATTGAGCATTTAAAATTGCATCTTTTAAAAGAACACTACTTCCGCTTTCTATTACTGAAGCTCCTGGTTGTTCTGATGAACATGGCCAATCATATCCATAAAAAGGAAAACCAAGAATAATTTTATCACTTGGATAATAAGCGATTAGCCTATTTACAGAATCAACAACATCCAACTGTGTAGGATCATCATAGGGAGAAACAGCACCTGTTGTTGATGCAGACCTCCAATGATAATCATATCCCATAAGAAATATAGCATCAATATATTGAGATAATCCTTCATTACGATATATCGACTCAACACTACCAGCAATGCAAAATGAAAGATGGTAATTAATATTAGCATTTTTCAGAGTAGTATGAAGAATACTCATCAAATTCTCAAATAAAATTGTATTAGATTCACCTGTATATGAGTTGGTAGTTCTGGGAAATTCAAAATCTAAATTAATACCATCTACTCCATAAGTTTGTAGAAGATTTAGAATATTTGTACTAAAATCAGTCTTATGGTATGCTAAAATGTTATCTTGTGTATCTTGACTAAAACAAGTAATACAAATTGTTAATTTAGCATCATTTTGTTGGGCAAGATTTTTTACAGTATTAAATCGCGCAACATCTGGTGGAGTTAATGATCCATCACTATTAGCCCCCCAGGAAAAATAAGCAACATGAGTTAATGCATTCCAATTTGGTTGATATGATGAAGGATCCATCCAGTATGGCCAAAATCCATAGACAACTTTATTTGATTCTAAGATACTTTCTTTAGGAGCAACTGATTGTGTTCCTTCTTTTATTGTATTTGAAATAGGTATTAGCTTTATAAAATTAAGACTTGAAACAGTAAGACTTAATATTACTAAAACTATATAAAAGCTATTTTTATAGGTTTTTATCATCATCAACTCTTACGTTGATGTTTTTTATTATGTGAATTTTTGACTAATATATTTTAATCATTGGAAGATTTAAATATTTTATTATTTTTTTTATGAAAAATAACAGATCTATCTTTCTATAATCATTTTAAATAATTTTTATGAAAGTGATATTGATTAATTCATAATAACTAAATGGACATCTATTATGTAAATTCAAAAAAAAAGAATACAAGAAAAAAAGTTTCGAAGAAAGCTGTCATTAAGCAATTAAAATAATTTTATATATATTCTAATGTTGATGTTTATCATCATGTTCATGCTTTATTTCAATATTAACTGGTCTTAAATTCCCAATAGCCCATCCTGTAACTTCATTGAGAGAGGGATGGATGATCATTGATCGATAAATTGGTAAAAAAGATCCTCCTTCAGGACAAGTACGAGCTATTTTTGGAATAATATCTCCCTTTTGTATCATATCTTCAGGAGGGGGACATGCATATCCTGAATTCATTAAATAAACAAAGGGTTGCACTAAGACAGCTGCATGAGCCCCTACTACATGAGCTCCCAATATACGATATGATTGATCTATGATTAATTTTACCAAACCATCATCCTCATCTCCTTCATTATAACCCATGGCAAATCCTTTTGCAACAGAGGAATATTTGTGTTTCGCTACAAGAATTTTATTTCCTTTGTCAATCGCTTCCTTTTCTGTCATTCCAACATGACCAATTTGAGGATAAGTAAAGATTGCCCATGGTACAGCTGTATAATCTATAGCTTGTTTTTTATGGTTAAAAATATTATTTCTACATATTTGAGTCTCTGCATTGGCTTTATGTCTAAATTGATATAATCCATTTGCATCCCCTATACACCAAATATTGTTGACATTCGTCTCCAAAAATTCATTGGTTTTTATCCAACCTCGGCTGTCCGTCTCTATTCCCGTTCTTTCAACCTTTAATATATCAGCATTTGAGCGACGACCAGTAGCTATTAATATTTCCTCTGCTGAAATTTCTGTAATTTCTCCAGAATTAATATCTTCCAATTCTATAATCTTAATTTTATCCTTCGCTTTAACACTAATAGCTTTCTTATTTAGATACACTTTCATATGTTTCCGAAATTCTTTTTCTAAGATTTCACTTATTTCAGGTTCTTCAGTATAAACTAACCTTGGAAGCATCTCCACTATTGTAACATCTGTTCCATAAGTAGAAAAAGTATGAGCAAATTCAGCAGCTATAATACCTCCCCCTATTATTATTAAGCTCTTCCATAATTTTTTAGGAAATTTATCCCCAAAAAAATTATCACTTGTAATATAGTCTACCTCGTCTATTCCCTTAATTGGAGGTATTAATGCTCTTGCACCACTTGCAATAACTATTTTATCTCCCTTAAAGGGACCAATTATCTTATTATTATCATTTATTTTTACTTGTATTTCATAATTTCCTGTAAACTCTGCTGTACCCATATAAAGATCCAAATTCTCGATTTGAGAGAGTCCATTTTGCATTTCCTTTTCTTCATTAATTTGAGACCACATTCTTTCTGAGATTAATTTCCAATTTAAATCTTTTAGCTCTAGATTTACACCTATTTTCTCAGCATGTTTAGCCTCTCTTATAATATCTGCTGGATAAATTAAGATTTTAGAAGGAATACAACCTCTTGTAAGACAAGTTCCACCAATTTTAATATTTTCTATGAGAGCACATTTAAGACCCCTTTGAAGCCCTGTGTTAAGAATGTTAAGCCCAGCTCCACTTCCAATGACTATTAAATCGTATTTTTTCATAGTATTCTTTATATCAGTAGCCTATTTTAACCTTTAGGTTATACTTTATAGATACTAAATTTTCCTGTAAAGTTTGAAAAAAAAAAAGAAAAATAATATTATAAATATATTTTTAAGTCCTTTAAATTAACTGACGTAATTTGTTTGTACTTGTTCATAAAGATTTTTCTTATATACTACTCGGAAAGCAATAAATGAACCTATTATGTATAAAATAATTGGTGGGATTACCGTGTATAATATAGTAGGTATTCCTATAAATACATCCAATGGAAAATTAGCTTCATAAATAGCAGCCATCTCTACAGCTAAAGGATATGTAAAGATTAATGTTAAGATAATTGGAATAATCCCTTGAATCATATTTTCTGTAATTATCATTTTCCCTATTTTTTTCTTTGAATATCCCAAAGATCTTAGTATACCATACTCATAATTTTTATCATAAATGTTCATAATTGAATTATATAAAATTATAATAAGAGCTACAACTAGCGTATAATATATAAGAACGTAGAAAATTACGAAAAAATTACTGATAAAATCATTTAAAGCTTTTGCCATTTCTTCTGAGTCAAAGATAACTTCTATATTTCCCAAGTTATAGATCTGATTTTTTATTTCGATTTTGTCAACAGATGGGTCTAAAATTATAAAAATTCCGTCAATAACATTGTTGGAGGAATGAAAAATACTCTTTCCCAATTGATCTGAAATATATGCTATTGTTGTTAAATCTCTATGGATTCCTACAATAGTTAATATAATTATATCTTTAGTCTGATTAATGATTGTAATATTATTTCCAATATTTTTTTTCAACTCAATAGCTTGAACGGAAGAAATTATAATTTCATTATTTGCTAATGGAAACATTTGTTCTCTAATTTTATCCTTCCACCGAAAATTATGGACTGTACTACTATTTAGGTCAATTCCAATCATTAATAGCGATTGATTTACTTTTCCTATTGAATTAGCGATTCCTTTTACATAGGGTGTTGATTCTTCTATTCCCGTTATGTTTTTAATTTGTTCCTCCAATGAATTTGGTTCTGATATATTAACACTATTTTGAAATTGAACATTAAGATTCCAATTTTCTACTGGAGGGTTTCCTGTAATATTTGGATTATTAAATGTAAGATCAATATTATAAAACATACTATCCAACATTGATTGAGTTGAGGATATTATCAATAAAGAAAATGTTATAGATAACAATGAAAAAGTTAGTCGTTTTTTATTTCTCAGGCTATTTTTTAAAGTTAATTTTGTAGATATTTTTCTAAAGTTCAATTTTGGAATTCTAAATTTAAATCTTCTTTTATATTTTATCTCAGTTTTTTGATATACTAATTTTGCGATATCTTTTTTACATAATTTTCTTACAGGAAGATAAATACTGAAGAAAATCATAAATCCCCCAGTTATTAAACCAATTAATAAAACTTGAGGTAGAAATAAAAAAGGAAATTCAAATAATTCTAAATTTGCCATTTCTGTTAGAAGTATATTTACAATTAGGTATCCTATTGAATAACCAATAATAATACCTAATGGAATTGAAATAATATATATTAAAATCATTACTAAAAGATAATATTTATGAATATCCTTTTTAGAATAACCCATTGCTTCAATAAATCCGGTTTGTTGACTTTGGGAAAATGTATAACGATTAAAGACTACATAAATTATAAAAATTCCTGTTAATGCAATAAATATTTGTATTATCCACATAAATTCAGAAGATTCCTCAAGATCTGCCTTCATGTAACTATAGGGATATATTTCATAAAAATTATTAACTTCTTTCAAGGTTAAGCTTAAATTATTTTCAATATAATTTGTTAATGCTATATTTCCTTCGTTAATGGAGATATCTTCCCTAAATGTAACCGCCAAATTATTATATTCGACCTTTTTGAAATATTGGATTTGAGCATCAAAATTATAAGGTGTTGTAAAGTTTAAATTTTTATAATGATCAATTATATAATTTTTCAGTGTCTCTTGTGATAAATAAATAATTGCCATTGATCCTTCTATAGGAAGAATAAATTCTGGATTACTTACTGCCATTATAAATTCTGGTGCATTGAAGGTTCCAGTTAATCTTAATGAAGCATTGTTTAAACCCGTGATGTTAATTGTACTGTCTAGTGATAATTTATTTTTACTAAAAAAAGTATCATCTACAATAGCACTTAAGTTGTTAGAATCTTGATTGAAATTTATTCCAGATTTCATAAAATATCTATATACTTCGGGATAATCATAAGTAGCATTTAATCCAATTAGTAATACATATTTCCAATCATTTTGGCCCTCTAATTTTATTGAAGTCGGCCAAAAGAGACGACCCGTAAAATCTTTAATTTCCTGCACTTTATTTAAATTATTTAATTGCGTAGAATTTATCCAAGAATTATCATCTAATTGATAAATATAATCTGCATGATTTGCACTATTGAAATATGAGTTCATCATAGGCATGCTAGATGAAATAGTATAATTAATAGCAAGACTTCCACCAATACAAAGAGCTATAACACTTAAGATTAAATACTTACGCCAACCTAATTTTCTAAAATCTCTTATTGCTTTTTTAAACAAAAAATTCATTGTAAATTCACCTATTTAATTATTAATCTCTCCATTTTTTAAGTGAACTGTCCTTGTAGAAAATAGATCCGCTAATATTTTATCATGGGTAACTAATACACATGTTATACCCTCCCTTTCATTTAATTCTTTTACGAGAGTGATTATTTTTTTTCCAGTATCTGTGTCTAAATTGCCTGTTGGTTCATCTAATAAAAGAAGAAAATCCTTACCAATAAATGGGATTTTAGCCAAAGCTCTAGCTATTGCAACCCGTTGTTGTTCTCCTCCACTTAATTGTGAAGGATAATGGAATAATCTTTCCCCTAATCCAACCTTATTGAGGTAAGTTTCCGCTATAGTGTTTGTATTCAAATTTTTATTTTCTTTATTCCTTAACAGTTCGCACCCAATAATTACATTTTCTAATGCATTTAATGTTGGAAAAAGATTAAAAAACTGAAATATAAATCCAATTCGAGTCTTTCTATAATCTGTTAACATTTTTAATTTATAATTTTGTATTTCTTCACCAAATACATTTAAAATTCCCTCGTTTTTATCTGGATTTGTTATACCCCCTAAAAGATTTAGCAAGGTAGTTTTTCCAGAACCAGAAGGACCTAAGATAGCTAACCGGTCTCCTTTATATATATCCAATGTTAAATTTTTTAAAGCTAATACAATAATTTCACCAGCTTTATATGTTTTTGAAATCTCTTTTATAATTATTGCTTTATTTTTTAATTCCGTTATATCTCATCCTCTATTAATTTTATATTTAATTTTGTTAAGGATTGAATAATAATATTCAATTTAGATATTTAAAATTTACTAATGTCTTTATTTAAGCGACATTTTAGATGATTCTGTTAATTATTTCCAAAATTGGATATTTTACGGTGATTATATAAATTATGGTTTTTCCAAAAACATTATTATTTATCTTCATTATTTCTATTTATTATGACCAAAGATAGTAATGAATTTCAAATCCTCCTAAATTCGATTTCTAGCACTTTATCCTTGAAAGTTCTTCTCCTTTATGAAAAAAATATACATCATAATCTGACAGAAACATCTAAATTACTCAATGAGCCAATCTCAACTATCCAAGATAACTTAAGGAAATTAGAAAAAGCTAATTTAATCAAGAAAAATATTAAAAATTACTCAATTACTAATTTAGGAAGTTATATTCTCAATAGTTTAAAACGATTTAATATTTTAAGTAAATTTATTCATATATTTGGCAATCTTCCTTCTGAATCAATTCCCTCCGAAATTCTCTACGAATTTCTGCCAAACTTTATTAACATAGAAACGTCACATAAATCTTTTGATTTTTTACAGGTTACAAAAAACCTTATGGAAAATTTTCTTAATATTACCAAAAAATCAGAAATTACATTAGAAATTATAGGTTGGTGGGATCTTAATCTTGATCTACAATTAGCAAGACTATTTGGTATAGATTTTAATTTGGAAAAAGGACCAATTCCTCCTATTATAAAGAATATTAACTTTAAAATAATTACTGATAAGAGTTTTATAGAAAATATTAAAAAATATGATAAGATTTTTAATAGATTTGAAGAAGAATTTAATTTTATGGATAGAGTGAAAATTTATGATGAAAATTACAAGTTTCACTTCACATTATTCAAATTAAATCATATTATAACATTTTCCTTAGTAAAAGATAATGATATCGATTATCATAATTATTTTATTGTTGAGAATAACCCTAAGATTTCTTTATTCTTTGAGAAACTATATAATTATTTTAATAATCGATCTAAACCACTTAAAGAATTCCTTTTTGAAAATTAGAATATCTTTATTTATTTTAAGAACTCTTTTAGAAATTTATGCTCTCTTTTAAGATTTATATTTATAACGTATTATATAATTTAGTATAATTGCATCGAGATTGAATTTCAG
>CAZGJX010000111.1:0-12317 GCA_964525635.1 uncultured archaeon | reverse complement strand
ATATGTTATACATAGTAAGCTACATGTTCATATAATTGATAATGGAATTGGAATTGAAAAAGAAAATATAGGAAAATTGTTTCAACCTTTCCAGCAATTAGATATGTCTGAAACAAGAAAATATGGGGGGACAGGACTTGGTTTATATCTCTCTCAAAAACTAGTAAATATACTTGGAGGGCAAATAACTGTTAAAAGTGAGATAGATAAGGGAAGTGATTTTCATCTTACTATTCTAACTGATCTGAGAATAAATAACTAATTAAAAATAATTTACATTTAGTTTTAAAATAGCAATTAATTCTAAAGATAATGTTTAATTTTGTTTTTAAATTCCAAAACACGAATTGGTTTCGTAATATAAGCATCAAATCCTGCTTCTAAAATGCGTTCTTCATCACCTTTCATAGCATATGCAGTAACAGCAATAATTGGTACATCTTTAAACCTTTCAATCTTCCTTAACTCCTGACAAATTTCTATTCCGGTCATTTTTGGTAATCTAATATCTAAAATAATCAAATCAGGATCTCCTGATTTTATAAGTTCAAGTCCTAAATCTCCTTCAACTTCTTCAAAAATTTTTAGATCTGGAAATTGCCCTAAAATCGCCTTATATAATTTCATGTTTTTTGAATCATCTTCAACTATATATACATTCTTCATTGATCTCTACTCTATATCAACAAACATTTATTGCTTAATTATTGATAAACGATTGGTAAAAATAAAAAAAAAGTTCTTTAATATAACTTTAATCTTTTAGTAGATATTTATTATAAAAAAAAATTTTGAAAAAATAAAAATCTCATTAATTAAAATTGAAAATTGATTTATTTTTCAGACAAATTTAAAAATTTATAATAGATGATATAATAATGTCCGATTCTGCAAAAACAATAATTAAATATTTTTGTGATCGATTTTTAGAATTAGATTACTATCCAGATAATATCAAGACCGTGTTAGATCTATCCCTTGAAAAACTAAAAGGAATTGAAAAAGAAGAATTGGTGTTTCTTAATAAAAATAATATTAAAACCATTAGAGATTTCGCTTCTATTGATATATCAGTATATGATAATTTTTTAGAGCAATCAATAATTTCGGAAAAAACCTTAAAAAAAATCTTTATTGCTTCTAAATTAATAGCTAATGCATGGAATAAAAGAAAAACTTATATAAAAGAACAAAAAATGAAGGTGGTTGTTGCTGGTTTGGATTTTGCAGGTAAAACTTCTTTAATAAACAGATTAGTTAATGATTATAACTATAATGATTTGATAAATCTAGAACCAACCGTTGGAGTTAATGTTGAAGAATTTAAATCATCAAAATTAAATTTAATTTTATGGGATTTAGGAGGACAAAAAAATCATATCGATGAATACCTTGAAGAACCAGAAAGGTTTTTTGTTCAAATAGACGTTCTAATTTTTGTTATTGATTCTCAAGATGATGTTAGATATGATATAGCACTAAAATACTTAAGTGATTTAGTTGAAATTTTGGGTTATTTAGATGAATTTCCATATATTTTAATTTTATTAAATAAAGCAGATTCTGATCTTGTAAATGATCCAGATTATCAGATTAAATTAGAATATATTACAGAAAAAGTAACAAATATATTTATAGAACATGAAAAATCATGGATAGTAGAAATTATACCTACAAGTATTTATAACTTTTATTCAAATGAACCAGAAATTGCAAGAAGCATTAAGAATATTTTTAGTAAAGAAATTGAACAAGATAAGGAGGATAAATTACCTGAAATTGATAGGAAAGTACAAAGGATATTAGATATAAATCTTCAACTAATGGATAAAATTTCTTCAGATCTCTCTGATATCAAAAAAATATTATATAGAGTTCTTCCAACAACGATTTCAGGATCACTATTTGAGGTTCCATTTCAAAAAGTGTCATTTGATGATATAGCTAAAAAGAAGAAGAAAAAGAAAAAACAAAAAGTATCTAAAAAAGTTGGTGTTCCAAAACCAATGGCATCTATTAAATTGCCAAATAAAACTAAAACTACATTAGTTGATCAATTAAGAATGGTAGAATTAACAAAACCAATTGAAGCTCCTGATTTAGCGAAACCACCAATGGCCCCGCCCAAGACACAGGAACTAGAGGGATTAAATCCACCAAAATCTATACATCCGCCTCCACCAAGTAAAACACCTCCGCCTACCGCTAATAGACAAATAAATAGAGCAAACGCACGACAACAAATAATTAGTGAATTAAAGGATTTATTTATTAAAAAAGGACTAGTTGGATAATTAATTGAATATTCTAAAAAAAAAAAATTTAATTATCAGAGAATTAAAGATAGGCCGATCCTTTCAAGTAATTAATTTTTATTTCTTTTATATCGTTGGATGTTTTTTTTTTTTAATACATAATAGATATCATTGTCAGGTCTTTTTTTAAACACTAAAATATATTAATAAAATTTGTTATATTTTATTTGGTTATTTCTTTAAGAATTAAAAACTACCTAACCAAAAGAGAACTGTTCAGAAAAAGAATAATGGAAAATCAATTAAATAAAAAAAATTTGGAAAGTTATATGTATCCATACAATGGATTTAAAGATTATATTGAACAATATCCTTTTATTATAATAATTGGAAAATATGACCATATATTAGGACCCATAGCTATTTTTTCCCCTGTAAAAATTGATGATGATCAATTTATAAGAAATTTACTCAGAGATGCTTTAAACACAAAAAATAAATTTGTTATTTTAAATTATGATAAGTTTTATTCTCAGATATGTAAAGTAGACATAAAAGATGAAGCTGCTCGAGGTAAAAAACAATTATATGCAATAATAATATTGAGGCATGTTGATTATCCATTAATTCCTACGATATATTTTCAGAGAATAGAAACATTATTCAGAAAAATGGGAGAAAAGAACATTTTAACGGATGATAATTCAATTTTTAAAAATTTCTTCATTGAAATTCAAAAAATTTATTTAGACAAAAATGAAATAATTCCTTTAGAATCTGCAAATCTGGAGATTAGGAGCGAAATTAATACAATTCGTGGATTTTGTGAATTAATTTTAGAAGAAAAAAGTAAAACTGGAAAATTATCTGAAGATCTCATTATTAAATATGTTGAAATAATGCTTGATTCATGTGATGATATCATTGAAACTATTGAGAAGAATTTACATAATTCTTTGCAAGGTAGTTAATTAGTATTACAATAAAATTAACTATAAAAAAGGCATAATGGCAAACAAAAAGAAAATTATACTCATAGGACCCCCTGCAACTGGCAAAACTACAATTACTAAAGTATTTTTTCAGAAAGCAAATCCAATTAAATTATTAGATACCTCTTTAGAACCTACAAGAGGAGTAAATTCAAATATTTTTTTACTATTCAATTCTCAATTAGGAATTTTTGATTTAGCTGGTCAAGAAAATAAAAATTGGTTCTTAAAAGATAGAGATGTATTTGATCAATCTCATGTGATAACTTGTGTTTTTGATATAAATAATTCATCAGAAAAAATTATCTCCTTTTTAGTAAAGATAATAAAAATTAAAAAAGAATTAAATTCTCTTTTAAATTGTAAGATAATTATATTTCTTCATAAAATTGACACGGTCAAATCTTCTTATTTATCTGAAAAAATTAAAATAATTAAGAATTACCTAAAAAGTAATTATACAAATAATGGTATTAGTATAAAGATATTTGGAACATCTATTACAAGAGAATATTTCTACAATACATTTCAAATTTTTTTAGATATAATAAATTCAATCTATCAAGAAGATTTTATTCCAATAAGTAAAACAGAATTTGAAGACTTAAAACAAGAAATTATTATAATTATTAAATGTGAGCTATATGTAAAATATAAAGTAGAACATTTATCATATAAATTCAATTTAGATATTAATAAATTGAATTACCATTTAGAAAGATTGGAAAAATTAGGAATGATTGAATATTTATCTTTTAAGAATTTTATTAGATTAACTCAAAGATGTGAATATTTAAAAACAGGATTAAAAAAAGAAATCAATAAAGCAGAATTAAATAAAGAGGATAAAGGAATTGAATTATTTTATACTTTCCTTAATTTAAATGAAATTCATTTAAATTTGGATTAAATTGTCTTTATATAGAAGAAGACCGGATTATTAGTCATATATTCTAAAAGGAAATTTAAAAAAATTATATTTAAATTATACTTCTGATATAATGATTGTAGATTTTAATATTCTAAAAGAAAGATCTAATCATAAAAAAAAATTATGATAATAACTCGAATAAATAGTTGGATATATTAATGTCATTACAGAACTTAAAAATACTCTTAGTTATCGATAATTCAGAAAAGATGGAGTTTATTCAATCATTGTTAGGAATTTCAGAAAATTCAATTTATGACACGTATATATGTAAAACCCTATCACAAGCTACAGAATATATTATAAATAATGAAATAGATATACTTCTTATAGGATTATATCTTCCTGACAGCAATGGATTCGAAACATTTTATAAAATTAGAAAAAAATCAAGAACTATTCCTATAATTCTTATAGTTTCCTTAGAAGATGAACAATTAGCACAAAATGCAATTCAATTAGGTGCTCAAGATTATTTAATAGAAGACCAATTTGATATAAAAATTTTGGAACATGTCTTATATTCTGCAATCGCTAGGCACAATATGATGCTAACAATTGAATTATTAGCACAAGAAGTACAAGACAATGAAAAACGTTTAAAACAAATAATAGAAAAAACTATTGACAGCATAATTATTACTGATAAAGAATATAGAATACGTTTTGTTAATCATGCAGCAGAAAAATATCTTAGAAAAAGTAGAAATGAATTATTAAATCAATATTTTGATGTTCCTATAATGATGGGGAAAAAACAAGGATATAAAATAACTCAAAATAAAGATCTTACAGTTGTCTCTGAATTCTTTTCTGTAGAAATTGAATGGGAGGGAAATCCTGCATTTTTCTACTCAATTCGAGATATTTCTGAACGTAAACAAGTTGAACATCTTTTAAAGGAGTCTGAAAAAAAATATCGATTATTATTTGAGAAAACACCTCATCCAATTTTAATCTTGAATTTGGATGGTATAATCATAGATTCAAATTCTATATTGGAGAAATTAATTGGTTATTCTAAAAATGAAATTATGAATAAAAGTTATGAAAACATTATACTTTTTCCAAAACAATATATTAGCCTCTTTAAAATGATCTTTAGAGCATTAAAACAAAATAAAATCCCTGATCCCATGATTGTTAATATTAAAAGAGAATATAAGAGAGATTTATGGTTAAAGATGATTTTCTCTTTAATTGAATTAGATAATGAGAAATTAGTTTATTTATTAATTCAAGATATTACAGACATTAAACAATCTGAACAAGAAGTGAGGATCTTAGAACAAACTTTGCACGAAATGAATACATTGATTGAACATGCACCTTCAGCAATTTTCTTAATTCATCAAAATGGAAAAATACTAAGGGCCAATGAAAAAGCTAAGATCCTATTTGGTTATAGTGAAGAAGACTTTCTAAATTCTAAAATATTTGAATTATTTGATCCAGAAAATATAGAAATTGTGCAGAAGTATTACCATAATGATATGTATGTCATGTCAAAAAGTAATACAATTGAAACAAAAATTATAAAAAAAAATGGAGAAGAAATCAATGTAGAAATTACATCGAATATATTAAAAATCGCTGATAACGTTATAATTCAATCATTTATTTCAGATATTACTTCTCGAAAAAAATATGAAAGAAATAGAGAACAATTACTAGACCAACTTATTAAATCCTTAGAGTTTAAATCCAAATTTTTTGCTGCGATGTCACATGAATTAAGAACTCCCCTGAACGCTATTATTGGATTTTCAACTTTACTAATTGATGGTGGATATGGTGAATTGAATGATGACCAAAAAGATTATTTGAATGATATTTATACTGCAGCTGAACATTTAAATGGGTTAATTAATTCAATATTAGATCTCTCAAAAATAGAAATTGCTAAATTTAAATTAGAAAAAGAGAATTTTAAATTATACCCTGTAATTCAACAAATCCATTCAATTTTTAAACCTATATATATGAAAAAAAAACTATATTTTAATTTAGAAAATGTTAATCAACATACTATTATATATGCAGATAAAATGAGATTTAGGCAGATCCTTTATAATTTAATTGATAATGCAATAAAATTTACTAATGATGGTGGAGTTAGCTTTCGTGGTATTGAAAGATTTGATCATTGGGAATTTCAAGTCAATGATTCAGGAGTAGAAATTAATAAAAATGATTATGATGTTGTCTTTAGAGAATTTGGTAGAATTGAAAATGATATAACCAAAGATGTATCTGGCTCTGGTATCGGTTTAGCATTAACAAAAAGGCTTGTGGAACTTCATGGTGGAGAAATATGGTTTAAAAGTGAAAAAAGAAAAGGAACAACATTTTTTTTTACAATTCCAAAAAAAGATTAAAAATGAATAATTTAAAAGTGAAATAATATTAAATTTAGTATAGACGATATAAGAGTAAGATTTGAATATTTATTTAAGTATTCTTTAGATTTAATATATGTATATGATCTAACAGGAGTTTTTCTTGATGCAAATGAAATTGCTTTAAACATTTTTGGTTATACTAAAGAAGAGCTCTTAAATATTTCTTTTAAACATTTAGTAGACGAAATTCAATATGAAGAAATGTTGAGAGTTATATCTTCACTTAAGGAAAATGGAAAACAACTAAAATTGAGTAGTTACAAAATTCGAACCAAAGATGATAATTTTGTATTTCTTGATACTTATGGTATTCCCTTGAAAAATAATGAAGGAATATATGCAATTTTAAACATTGCAAAAGATATAACATTTCTGAAGAATATAAATTTAAAGCTTCAGGTATCTGAAAATAAACTAGATAAGATATGTGAATCAATTCCTTTAGGATTTCATTTATACTCACTAAAACCAGATAGAAAGTTGGTTTTCATTGGATCAAATATAGCCGCAAATGAGATCCTTAAAGTAGATTGCTCAAAATTCATAGGTATGACAATTGAGGAAGCATTTCCTCCTTTAATGAAGACAGATGTACCTCAAAAATATAAAGAAATTGCAAAGAATGGGGGAATTTGGAAATGGGATCAAATTGATTATAATGATAAAATAATAAAGGGTGCATATGAAGTAATTGCATTTCAGATCTCTAAGAATGAGATGGTTGCTTCATTTAGAGATATTACTCAACTTTTTAAAGATAGAGAAAAATTACAGGGATCTGAAGAAAAATTAATAAAGCTAAATAAACGATTAGAAGAGACTATTTTAAAGCAGACAAGAGAGTTTAATGAATCAGAAAAATTATATAAAAGTTTTTTTGATGATTCCCCTATCGCAATTATTATAATGGAAATGAATTTACAGTTTTTAATAACAAATGTTGCGTTTAATAAGGCTTTTGGATATTTAGAAGATGATATAATAGGAAAAAATATCAAGGAATTCTGTTTCTATTCTCCTCAGTCTTTCGATACATTTATTAAATCAATACAAGTATTAAAAGAAAAATTAATCCCACTATCATTTGAAGCAGAGATTTATAAAAAAGATAATACATTAGCTAATGTTCTTGTTCGAATGAATATAATTTCTCTTAAAAACTTAAAATTAATCGAATTAATGCTTCAAGATATAACTGAATTAAAAGAATCAGAGGAAAATTTTAAAATTATAACTGAACAATCTTTTATGGGTACATTAATAATTCAAAATGAAAAAATCTTATATATCAATAAGGCAGTTTCTGATATAAATGAATATTCAATTGAAGTTATGTTGAACTGGTCAAAACATAGATTTTTTCAAAATATTCATCCTGAAGACCGAGCTATTGCAATGGATCGATTTGAAAAAAGAATGAAAGACTCTTTAAAAGTATATGATCCATACTTATATAGGTTCATATCTAAATCTGGTAATATTAAATGGATTAATATTTATTCAAAAACTATTCAATATCATGGTAAAAAAGCAATTTTAATAACTTTAATTGATTATACTGATAAAAATTTAGCAGAAGAAGAATTAAAAAAATCAGAAGAAAAATATCGTCGATTATTTGAATCAAGTAAAGATGGAATTGCAATGACTGATCTTGAAGGTAATTTTATTGATGCTAATAAAGCATTCTTAGATATGCTGGATTTTAATAAAGATAATTTAAAACAAATTAATTTTAATCAAATCATCTCTACAGATATAAATATTTTTGATATGTCAATTCAAAATAATGAAATATTTATCAAAAATTATTTTCAAGAATTTGAAAATGTTTTAACCAAAAAAAATGGAGATACTATCCCAGTTAATATAAAAATATGGATAAAAACAGATATCGATAATAATATCTCTGGATTTTGGTCAATAATAAGAGATATAACTCAAAAAAAAAAAGAAGAAAAACTAAGAGAAGAGTTTAGGCAAAGTTTAGAGGAAGAAGTAAGTAAAAGAACTCAACAACTTCAAGAATCTATTGAAAGACAAAATTTATATCAAGCAGAAATCATTAAAGTTTCTAAATTTAAATCTCAATTCCTTGCTACCATGTCCCATGAATTACGAACACCTTTAAATGCAATCATTGGATTTACTGAATTATTATTAGAGGAAACATTTGGACCCCTTAATAAAGAACAAAATGAATATTTATTAGATATTAAAACTTCAGCAGAACATCAGTATGACATGATAAGTAATATATTAAATATTACTCAATTAGAATCAGGACAAATTATCTTAAATAAACAAAAATTTTCCTTAAAGACTATTTTAGATCAAATTAATTCAACATTAAAACCAATGTACACAAAAAAGAAATTATTATTTCTAATAAAGGGATTAGATGAGGATATTGAAATATATGCTGATCCTATAAGATTTAAGGAAATACTTTTAAATTTATTAACAAATGCTATCAAGTTCACTATTGATGGTGAAATTTATTTAACAATAAAAGAATATTTCGATAAATGGATGTTTAAAGTAAAAGATACAGGAATAGGCATTGCACATAAAGATTTTAATTTAATTTTTAAGGATTTCACAAGAATTGATTCTACATATGTAAGATCAACTCCTGGAACTGGATTAGGACTATCTTTAACAAAAAGATTAATTGAATTACATAATGGAACTATAACTTTTTCAAGTGTATTAGGAGTTGGTAGTACTTTTACTCTTTTTCTTCCAAAGAAATCTAAAAAGTTAGATGTAATAATTTAGATTCTTTTTATTGTATTTTATAAAAAAATACTTCTTTGGTGTATTATTATAAACTATTCTGTTTTTTACCCAAATAATAATGCCTATTTATTTTTAATCTTAATTTTCCTACGAGTAAAATCAATTTGTTAGCACTAAGTGTTTCTGAAATGATAATTAAATTCTTGATATTAAATTTTTGTAAGTTAAGATAGTAAAGAATTGTATTTATTGATTTCGAACTTGATATTATAAGATGATCAATGTTATCATTAACTGCAATATTCTCAAAAGATTGGGTTAATTGGGCAATCATTTTATGGATATGATTGATTAAAAGTGTATTAAAATCTTTCGACATTGATTGCACAATAATTGAGTCAATTTTATTGGTAATATAACACATAGTTTTAGAATTTTCATTAGTCATCTCATCTAAAATTTTCTTTATATTTAAAGTATCTTCAGAGTAGCTACTCACGATGTTATAAAAAGCATTATAAAGATTATATATTAACATAGGAAAGATACTAGTAAAATAAATTGAAAAATCAAATTTTTTTCTGATACTATTAATAATATGCTCCAATTCCTTATCCATATTACTTTCTTCTATTAAGTCTATTTTATGAAGAAATAAAACTATTTGAATATGGTTTTTTTCCTTTTGAATAATTGAATTGATTTTTTCTAAATCATTGAAAATAAGCTCTCTTTTTGAATTCCATAAAGGATAATCAAAAAGATATAAAATAACATCAGAATTTTCAAAAACAAGTGTTTGATCGAGATTTTCCTCACATAAAAGATCTTTAAGTTCTTGACCTGATGTATCAAATAAACCTAACTTTAAATCTAGCCAAGAATAAACTGAGGGTGTGATACCACGAGTAGGTTCTAAAGGATTATATAAAAGTGTTTTTGGATCTTTACCTTCAAATATAATTTGCTTTATACTTGTTTTTCCCGTACCTGCTCTTCCTAATAATAATATTTTTTTAGCTGTCGATTTTTGAAAGAATTTATCAATATTATTTGAGAAATACTCTTTTCTCTCCTCTTTTGGTTTTTCAAATAAAGCTTTTCCAAATTCTAACAAATCAACTTTTAATTTATATAAATTTTCTTTTTCAACTTCATCAAATAAAAGGATAATTACTTCATATCCAAACTCTGGAACCCTTTTTTTATCACAAAAACTAAGTATAGTTTGATTATTAAAATTGACTTCGAGTAATTCTTCTTTATTAAATTCTTCATTAAACGCATGAGACATATAAATTTTCTGAGTTAAACTATTTGAAATTTTAGCAGATTCTGGATATTTTAAATCTAATACTGAACCAATTTTATTATCCCAAGTAAAGACTCCAATTGCTTGAGGCATGATATTTTTATATCCAATAGTAAAAATATAAATAAATAATATTTCAATTAATATATAAACATATGCAATAAAACACCTATAAATAAGTACCAAAACAATTATCTATTTATAATAATCTGTAATTTTTATCGAGGTAATTAAATGCTTAAAAATATATATGTTATCGAAGATAATGAGAAAAATATGAAATTATTTAATGCAATTTTAAAATTAATTCCTGATATTAAAATTTTTACTGAAACAAAGGGTGATTTAGGATTAGAACTTATAAAATCAGGAGATCCTGATTTAATTATTTTAGACATTCAATTACCAAAAATGAGTGGAATAGATATTGCAAAAGAGTTAAGAAAAATTGATAAATTCAAAATGGTTCCAATAATTGCAGTTACTTCTTTTGCAATGAAAGGAGATAAAGAGAGAATCCTTGCAGCAGGTATAAATAAATATATTTCTAAACCAATTAAAGTTCAAGAATTTAGAGAAATTATAACAGATATTTTAAAATGATATCTTTAACTAAATACCATCTATTAAAAAGTAGAAATTATAATTTTGCATTAATCTTAAAAATAGGAGTTATTTATATAAATATAACTGTTTTACAATCAAATTAACCAAAAACAGAGATTCAAAAAAATATATGATAAAAATGGAACAGAAAATAATCGTATTAGGTTTAGACAATGCTGGTAAAACTTCACTATTATCAAGGTTTGGAGGACATTTAGGTATAGATGAGTTAGCATCTCTAGAACCTACAAGAGGAGTGAATAGACAAGAAATTGATACTGAAGATATGAGATTCTTCATTTGGGATTTTGGAGGTCAAAAAGATCATAGGATTCAATATTTACAGGATCCCGAACATTATTTTATAGGAATCGATTTAATTATATATGTAATAGATATTCAAGATTCAGAACGTTATAATGAAAGTATAAATTATTTTAAAAAAATATTAAAAATAATAAAGCAATTAAATGAAAATAGATATGTTTTAATATTTTTTCATAAATACGATCCTGAAATTATCAAATTTAAAGAAACAATATCTAATATAGAATATCTGAAAAAATTAATCGAACCTTTATTATTAGAAAATGATATTGATTATGAGTTGTATTTAACTTCTATATATTCTGGTTTTCCAAAAGAACCTAAATTTGTCAATTTGGTTAAACAAATTATTGATGGAAAACCAATAAAAGATGGAACCGTCGAAATAAAAATAAATAGAATGGCAGAAGTCTTAGAATCAACTATGAATGCGGTAATAAAACTTAGTTCTAATATTATGGAAGTTGAGCACAGACTAAGAAATATTGAACATTCTGCAACTTTAAGTAAACCTGATTTAAGTTCAGTTAAAGAAAGTATAAAAGATACAGAGCATTTAAGATCAAAAACTATCACACAACTTAAAGATATTATAATTCAAAAACCCTGAAAATAGATTGCAAAGATAAAATAAAATAAGATTTTTTAATATTGGGAAATAAAAAATTTTAAAAATATTATTTTATGATAAACTTCTTTTATTTTTTTTTTCTTCACATATTTTAAATCATAATCTTTATTAGCACATGC
>CAZGJX010000110.1:0-12566 GCA_964525635.1 uncultured archaeon | reverse complement strand
AAAAGTTTTGTGATTAGAAGCGAACTTTAGTTCGCAAGGAGTTTTTTTTCTATTTTTTCATTAAATTCCACCCCTTATTTCTTAGGCTATTTTTAAAATGATGTTTTTTGTTAATAAAGAATTAGGTTGGAGTTTCACCGAAGAATAAATAGTTAAAAATTCTAAAATTAAAAAAAAAAAAATATTATTATTATCTTCTTCTCCTTAGATATATCATAGCAAGGACCGTAATCCATAAACTTCCTAGAAAGATAAATAAATCATATCCAGGAATCTCTCCGCCTCCGGGTGGTTCAGGTACTTTATATACTAAAACATAAACAGAATCAGTTGCATTGTTTCCACTTCCATCATTTACGGTAATTATATAAATATATAAACCAAAAGATAATCCATCAACATTTATTGTGATTGGATTATCAGAACTCCATGAACCAGAAGCTTCTTGAGTATCATTTTGAGTTATAGTATAGGTTGTAGGATTATAATCTGTTGCTATCCAGGTAATAGAATTTCCAGTTTCACCTTCTTGATAGGAAACATTAGCAGGAGAATTAAGAACGGGAGCTTGTGTAGGTATATCTTCAACCTCTACACTAGCATCAAAATCTTGAGGAATACCTAATGTGTTTAAATCTGTATCTAGTAAATCGTCAATGAATAAATTTAATGGACTGTTACCTATGCCAATTGCGATCCAGGTAATAGTTAATAAATGAAGTTGATTATTAGGACCTACTCCATTGGGATCAAATCCAGTAAGCATCATAGTACCGGCATTATTGTCAACAATAGCGTATGGTAGGAATCCATCGGCACCTGCAGTGATCCCATCATATCCACCTTGAACATTAAGGATATTTTGATTCCATCTAATATCAAATCCATAACCAGCCAACTTCTGATTACTTGTATTGACATAGATCTCAGTCTCAAAAATGTCACCAACGGTTTGGGTTGATACTGAGCTGAACCATACATTTCCACCCCGTTTAGGAACGACTTTTACCATAGTCATGGTTAATTTAGATAATCCATCTCCATCATAAACGGTACAGGTATAGTGATAAGTACCTACTGATAACCCATCAACAGTAATTGTTATTGAATCTCCAGAACTATAAGAACCAGAGGCTATTTGAGTTACATTTTGGTAATCTGGCATTTTTATTCGAGTAATATTATAGGTTGTAGGATTATCATCTGTTGCTATCCAAGTAATTGAATGTCCTGTAGTACCTTCTCGATAGTAAAAAGCTACTGGAAAACTAAGAACTGGAGCTTGAGGAGGTTCTTTAACCTCTACACTACTATCAATAGCGTTAGGAGTACCTATATCGAAGAAATCTATATCTGATAAAGTGTCAATGGTTAAATCTAATGAACTAGTACCTGCGTCAACCGCAGACCAGTTAATGGTTAATAAATGGAGTTGAGAGCTTGGGTCTACACCCATTTCATCGATTCCAATTATAGTAACGAATCCATTAGCATTATCAACATTGACAGTAGAAACAAATCCTTCAGCACCAGCAATTACATCATTAACACTTGCTATTTGAATAACACTTTCATTATAAACAATCCTTAATCCATAAGTGGCTAAACTCTGACTATTAGTATCAACATAGATCTCAGTCTCAAAAGTGTCACCAACAGTTTGGGTTGGAATTGAGCTGAACCATACATCTCCACTTGCAGATAGATTAAGCGTTTTAGAAATAGAAGACTCTGTTGTTGATAAATTAATATTCATCATTAAGAAGAAACCTATGAATACCGTATTTAACGTTAGAACAGTTGTAATTTTTCGATGTTTCAGTTTTAAATATTCCTCTATTTTTTTTTATATATTTATTTAATAAAATCAAAGAGGAATTTTTTTATAAATACATATGGACAAAAAGTGAAATTTTAACAGAAAAAAAAAGGATTAATAATGAGAAATCATTAGGTTTTGGATTAAGTTACATAAGAAAACTCTCTAGTTAATTATAATATATAAGACATTTTTGTAAATATAATAAAATTATAATAGATTATTTATTTTCATATATAGGATTTCTTAAAAAAATTATAAATTTTCTTTTTGACTTTTTAACATTTCATTAATAATTTCTTTTCTTTCTCTTGAATTAAGATTAATGAATTCTGCTATAAATTTATTTTTTTCATCAAGGGGTAAATCTAATTTGTCAATTTTTTTTAGATCTAATGGCTTTAAAGAAGCAACAAGATAATCTTGAATTATAGGATTAAACTCTAATAATTCATCTGAATTAATGAAGTTATTTAATATATGATTTTTATTCTTAAAAATAAAATCACCTTCAGGGTTTCCTAAGACATTTCCAGGAAAATATTCTTTCCTAGTAAGTAAAAAAACCAATATAGAACAAGTAATAATAATAGAAGCACTTAATATACTAATAGGTGATAAAAGATTGTTAATTAAAGCAGTAATCATAGCATAGAAGGGATTTTCATCATCAGGTTTTTCATGATCAGGTTTATAAATTGGAAAGCGATCTACTGAATTAGCATTTCCAGAAATGGAATAATATAATTCACCAATACCATCACCATTTAGATCATTACCTTTATAATCGTCCCAATAATTACCTATAGTTCCATTATCCCAATTATTATTACTTCCATCATCCTCCGCATGTATAATATTTTTATAAAATTCATTAAGGTAAATTAAATTACCTCCCGAATCTTCTGTTATTATAATACCTTTATAATTATTAGTGAAATTATTCCTCTTAAAAGTTGAATTAAAACAATTATCCATAACAATACCATAAACACTAAAACTGATAAAATTAGAATCAATTGTAATATTAAATGTGTTTGGTCCAAGGTATATAGAATTTAGATTATTCTCGAATATGTTATTATATATGATGATATTATATAATTGAAAAGTAGTATTTGTATTACTTAAATATAATCCATTATAGCGATTATCTTTAATAGTATTGTTTATAATCTCAACTTCTTTTGAATTTACAATTATAATTCCATCATATGAGTTATCTGAGATTATATTATTTTCTATTTTTAAGTTATTGATAAGATTAAGATTAATCCCAATATTACATTTGTTAATTCTATTATCTTTTATAAAAATATCTTCACTAGATTCTAAATTAAGCCCAATAAAAGTAGTATCACTTATTTTATTATTTAAAATATTAATATTCCCTGAATTTACGATATTTATTCCAATTTGATAATAACCTGTAATTGTATTATTAATAATTTCATTATCAGTACATAATCCATCAAAATCAATACCATGAATTTTATTTTTATAAAAGGTATTATTTTCAATTTTCATTTGTGTACTTCTTGTTAAATAAATACCACTAATATCATTATTTTCAAATAAATTATATTCGAATGAAAGATTAAAACAATTATCTACAATTAATCCATTGCCATAATTTGAAGAAATATTATTATTAATGATATTACAATTAATAGCAAAATATAAAAAGAAACTACTAAGTGTGTTATTGATAGCATTATTATTACTGAGAGTTATATTATTTGAATATAAGATTACTATACTATAAGACGAATTAATTATTTTAAAATTAGAAATTATTGAATCTTCACAGTTAATAAGTATAATTTGTCCTGGAGGCCCATAATTTGTAAAATTTACAGTATTTAAATTTCTAGAATTGGCAAAATAATAAATGGGTCTGTTATTTACTTTATTTGAAGTATCAATTTCATATGATGTGAGGTCCCATAAAGAATCTTCTTGATTCAAAAAGATTCCACACATTTTTAATTCATTATTTTTAATTATATGACTCTCCCCATTTCCAGAAAAATAGGCTCCAATTTCACATCTTTTTATGAGATTATATGAATAATTACCATTATCAGCATAACTCTCTATAAAAATGCCATATTTAGAAAAAAGTACTTTATTATTATATAAAGTGGAATTATCACCTCTATCGATTATTCCATTGGAATTAGAATTAATGATAGTATTATTTCTTACAAAAGTATTATGAGCCATATCCATGATTGAAATTCCATCAATTGTTATATTAATACAATTATTATCAATTATAGTGTTATTCATAGATTCTATAGTTATTGTAGGTATTATTTCATAGTCTCTTATAGTTATTCCATTCAAGGTGCAATTATAGATACAGTTATTTTTAATGAGATTATTATAACCACCAACTGAAATACCATAATACCCCTTACTTATGTTATTTTTAAATATATAAGAATCCTGAGTATTACCTATGATGCCCATCCCAATTTCCCCATTATTATTGATCTTATTCTTAATCACATCAATATTATTACTCCAAGATAATGCAATTTGACTATACCAATTGGATTCAATAGTATTTTCTTCAATTATACTATTATTACTATAATATAATTCTATTCCATTATTAATATTGAATTCAACAGTATTTTCTTTAATTGTGCAACTATTACTATAAAAAAGTGTAATACCATTGTTATTTAGATTAACTATATTTTGTTTTACTGTACAATTTCTACTATATTTTAAAATAATTCCTTCATTACTATTTTCAAAGCAGTTATTATTTTCTATTATTCCTTTACTTACATTTTCCAAAAGAATTCCACCTACATATCGATCACGCTCTGAAAAAAATGGTGAATTATAAAGAGTACAATTTCTGATAATAAAATATTTATCAGAATCGGTTATATGGATTGGAACTAAATTCCCCAATCCATTTATGGTGATATTTTCAATTACATATGGATCATCCCATGCACCTGAACCATTACACCAGTCTTGGTTTACAGCCCATGTCCAATTATGAGCCCCTAAACCAGTTGCACTATCGTTAATAAAGATATTTGAAAGATCCCAGTAATCTGAATTTTCTAATAATCCATTATAATTATTACTTGAATTTCTCCTAGAATCATTTTCTAATATAGAATATCCTGAATTTAGAAAAAGGATAATATTTATACTTAAAATGAGTATTAAAACTAAGATAAATGGACTTTTGTTCATTCTATTTCCTGAATCCAATTTTAGGGTTCTCATCTTATATATATATACTCCATTTCTTTTTTTCATTTTATTTAATCTTTATTTTCAGCACATTTTTGGTAGAAATTTTTTGGTAATATTATCATAGAGTTACACAAGTAAATAATGATATAAGAAATAATTTGGACAAAAAGTGAAATTTTTGCAATTTTATACCAATAATAGATTATTTATATTCTAAACTATTTCAGATTAAATTAAAGAAAAAATTATAAAAAATTTAATATTAAAAAAATAAATTGTTATTATTGGCTTCTTTTCCTTAGATATATTATAGCAAGGACTGTAACCCAGAGACTTAGTAGAAATATATATAAATCATATCCAGGAATTTCTCCCCCTCCGGGTGGTTCAGGTACTTTATATACTAAAACATAAGCAGAATCAGTATCAGTTAATTCATCTGCATCATATACGGTAATTTTATATATATATAGGTCAGGAGATAATCCATCAACATTTATTGTGATTGGATTACCAGAACTCCATGAACCAGAAGCTATTTGAGTACCATTTTGAGTTATAGTATAAATTGTAGGATTGTCATCTGTAGGTATCCAGGTAATAGAATTTCCGGTTTCACCTTCTTGATAGGAAACATCAGTAGGAGAATTAAGAACTGGAGTTATTTCAGGACCTCTTTCTACAACTACACTACCATCAATAGCGTTAGGATGTTCTATTGGCGTTGTATAATTATTTACTAAATGTTCAATGGTTAAATCTAATGAACTGGTACCTGCGCCAACTGTGGTCCAGGTAATGCTTAATAAGTGCAGTTGAGAACTTGGACCTGTACCCTTTGCTTCGAATCCAGCTATCATAACCCATCCATTAGCATTATCAATATTCACTGCAGAAACAAATCCTTCAGCACCAGCCTCTATATCATTATCACTTGCTATTTGAATAACATCTTCATTGTAAGTAATATTAAGTCCATAAGCGGCTATATTCTGATTACCTGTACCAACATAGATCTCAGTCTCAAAAGTGTTACCTACGGTTTGGGTTGATACTGGGCTGAACCATACATTTCCAAGAGTAGTAGGAATGACTTTTACCATAGTCATGGTTGATTTAGATAATCCATCTCCATCATAAACGGTACAGGTATAGTGATAAGTACCTACTGATAACCCATCAACAGTAATTGTTATTGAATCTCCAGAACTATAAGAACCAGAGGCTATTTGAGTTACATTTTGGTAATCTGGCATTTTTATTCGAGTAATATTATAGGTTGTAGGATTATCATCTGTTGCTATCCAAGTAATTGAATGTCCTGTAGTACCTTCTCGATAGTAAAAAGCTACTGGAAAACTAAGAACTGGAGCTCCTCCAGAACCTTCTACAACCTCTATACTACCATCAATAGCATTAGGAGTACCTATTGGGTCTAAAAGGTTATCTGCTAAATCGATAATGGATAAATCTAATGAACTGCTACCTGCGCCAACTGCGGTCCAATTAATGGTTAATAAGTGGAGTTGAGAGCTTGGTCCTTGACCCATAGCATCAAATCCAGCAATTGTAACCACTCCATTATCATTATCAATATTAACGGCAGAAACAAATCCTTCATCACCAGCTTCTACATCGTTATCACTTGCGATTTGAACAACATCTTCATTATAAACAATTTCAAATCCATAAGCTCCTAAAATCTGACTACTTGTATTGACATAGATCTCAGTCTCAAAAGTGTCACCAACGGATTGGGTTGATACTGAGCTGAACCATACATCTCCACCTTGACCAGATAGATTAAGTGTTTTAGAAATAGAAGCCTGTGGTGTTGAAAAATTAATATTCATTGTTAAGAAGAATCCAATAAATACCGTGCTTAATATTAGAATAGTTGTAATTTTTCGATGTTTCATTTTTAAACATTCCTCTAATTTTTTTGTATTTTTATTCTATTTTTTTTTTTATAATTATTTAATAAATGCGAAGAGAATATTTTTTATAAAGGCATATGGACAAAAAGTGAAATTTTGAGCGAAAAAAAAAGAACTAATAATGGGAAATCATTAGATTTTGGATTAGGTTATATTAAACGACGCTTTAGATATTATTTGTAGACTTATTATAAAAAAGGAGTTGGATAAAAATTGAAATTTTGAAAATCTATACCAATATTAGATCATTATTGTTTCTACAGTACTCTAAATTACTACAAATTAAATGTGAAAAAAGAATTAAAATTTTAAATATTGAAAAAAAAAAAAAGATTATTATTGTCTTCTTTTCCTTAGATATATTACAACAAGGACCATAATCCATAAACTTCCTAGAAATATAAATAAATTATATCCAGGAATTTCTCCGTCTCCGCCTCCTTTTACTGGATATACTAAAACATTAACAGAATCAGAATCAGTTAATTCATCTCCATCATAGACAGTACAAGTATAGATATAAGAACCTTCTGATAGACCATCAACATTTATTGTGATTGGATTATCAGAACTCCAAGAACCATTTGCAACTATCATACCATTTTGAGTTATAATATAGGTTGTTGGATTATCATCTATAGCAGTCCAAGTAATGGAATTTCCAGTTTGACCTTCTTGATAGGAAACATCTAATGGAGAATTAAGAACTGGAGGTTGTGTAGGTGCTTCTTCAACTTCTACATTACCATCAATATCGTTAGGAGTAACTATTGTGAATACATCTGTATCTACTAATTCTCCAATGGATAAATCTAATGAACTTTTACCTATACCAACTGCGGTCCAGGTAATGGTTAATAAGTGGAGTTGAGAGCTTGGGCCTGTACCCGTTGCTTCAAATCCAGCTATCCTAACCAATCCATTATCATTATCTATATTGACAACAGAAATAAATCCATCAGCACCCGCCTCTATATCATCATCACTTGTTATTTGAATAACATCTTCATTGTAGGTAATATTAAATCCATAAGCAGCTAATTTTTGACTACCTGTATTTACATAGATTTCAGTCTCAAAAGTGTCACCAACAGTTTGGGGTGATACTGAACTGAACCATACATCTCCACCAGTATCAAGCCCGACATATACAGTAACGTTGTTTGAATCAGATAATCCATCTCCATCATTAATGGTACACATATAAGTATAAGAACCTTCTGATAAATCATCAACACTCACCGTGATTCCAACACCAGAACTCCATGAACCAGAATCTACTTGAGTACCATTTTGAGTTATAGTATAGGTTGTAGGATTGTCATCTTTCGCTATCCATGTAATTGAATGTCCTGTAGTACCTTCTTGATAGTAAACATCTAATGCAGAATTAAGAACTGGAGCTTGTAAAGGTGCTTCTACAATTACACTACCCCTAATATCGTTAGGAGTACCTATTTCGATGGAATCTGGATCTAATAAAACTATTTTGTGTAATTTTATTGGAGTACGACCTGTGCCAATTGCGGTCCAGGTAATGGTTAATAAGTGGAGTTGAGAGCTTGGGCCTGTAGCTGTTGCTTCGAATCCAGTTATATTAGTATATCCATTATCATTTTGAAGATGGACTGTAGAAACAAAACCTTCACTACCAGCCTCTATATCATCAACACTTGCTATTTGAATAACATCCATATTATAAGTAATAATAAATCCATAAGTAGCTAATCTTTGATTACCTGTATTTACATAGATCTCAGTCTCAAAAGAGTCACCAACGGTTTGGGTTGATACTGAGCTAAACCATACATTTCCAACAGCTTCAGGAACAACATTTACAGTAACGTTGTTTGAATCAGATAATCCATCTCCATCATTAATGGTACACATATAAGTATAAGAACCTTCTGATAAATCATCAACACTCACCGTGATTCCAACACCAGAACTCCATGAACCAGAATCTACTTGAGTACCATTTTGAGTTATAGTATAGGTTGTAGGATTGTCATCTTTCGCTATCCATGTAATTGAATGTCCTGTAGTACCTTCTTGATAGTAAATATATAGTGGAGAATTAAGAACTGGAGCTTGTGCACCTATTTCTACAACAACACTACCATCAATATCGTTAGGAGTACCTATTGGATCTAAAAGGTTATCTGCTAAATCGATAATGGATAAATCTAATGAACTGCTACCTGCGCCAACTGCGGTCCAATTAATGGTTAATAAGTGGAGTTGAGAGCTTGGTCCTTGACCCATAGCATCAAATCCAGCAATTGTAACCACTCCATTATCATTATCAATATTAACGGCAGAAACAAATCCTTCATCACCAGCTTCTACATCGTTATCACTTGCGATTTGAACAACATCTTCATTATAAACAATTTCAATTCCATAAGCTCCTAAAATCTGACTACTTGTATTGACATAAATCTCAGTCTCAAAAGTGTTACCAACGGTTTGGGTTGATACTGAGCTAAACCAAACATCTCCACCTTGACCAGATAGATTAAGTGTTTTAGACATAGAAGTCTGTGGCATTGAAAAATTAATATTCATTGTTAAGAAGAATCCCATAAATACTGTGCTTAATATAAGAATAGTTGTAATTTTTCTATGTTTCATTTTTAAAAATTCCTCTAATTTTTTTGTATTTTTATTCTATTTTTTTTTTGTATAATTATTTAATAAATGCGAAGAGAATATTTTTTATAAAGGTATATGGACAAAAAGTGAAATTTTAAAAATCTACATCAACATAAACCATTATTAGGTTATATTTATTCCAAAATAGTATAAATTAAATTGAAAATAGTAATTTAAATTTAAAATATTGAAAAAAAAGAAAATTAGTAATTTATTTCTCTTAATAGAAAATATTAAGGAGGAGGTAGCGATGGTATTAACCCAACATAATATCGAGCTATCAATAAAGCATCTTTAATATCAATAAAACCATCTGAATTTATATCAGCTTGTTCTTCATAGAATGGTTGAGGATTAAGACCTACATAATATCGAGCTATCCATAGAGCATCCTTAATATCAACAGTTCCATCACGATTTACATCTCCAAAGGGGTGTGGATCTATAACAGATACAATAACAGAATCAGCAGTACTATAACCATCTGCATTAGAAACTATACATCTATAAGTATAAGTCCCAACATCCAAACCATCAATAGGATATTTAATTTCTACACCAGACCACCATGACGCTGTAATGAGATATGTACTATCTCGGTAAATTGTAAAAGTTGTCGGATTGTCATCTGTTGCTATCCAAGTTAACATATTACCAGTAGTTCTTAAATAGTATGTAATATCATCTGGATGATTTATTATTGGTCCCGGGTTAATATTATTTGGCCATACTTGAATCCCATCGTTATAAACATAAATATATTTGGAAATTGTTTTTATATTTGATAATCCTTGATATGAATAGTCGTTCGTAGGAGCCCATGCTGAAGGAGGAGCATCATTAGGTAAGCCTATTCTAATTTGACTCTCTATTGCACATTCTGATTGTCCTCCTGGAAAAATATTAAAACCTGTATGATCTATATCAATATAATATTCATTATCCATAAGTTGATGTGGGCCACTAACAGTTACTGGTGCTTCTGTATACCCTTTAGTTATAATAATATCATTTATCGAATAACCTGCATCAATACATTCTGATATATCAAAAAAATAACGATATAATAATTTATCTCCATTTCTTGCTGGCCATGCAGCATGGTTAATTAGATCTACACTTATTTCAGTATATGTATTTCCTTCAGAATTAAGTCTGGCTTCAAGATAAATTTCAGGTATTCTCTCTACTATTGGCTTAAACCATGATATCCTCGGAAAATCACTATGTGGAGAACCTCCATATAAGATTACCATTTTAGCTAAGGCACCAATGAGACCTGAATTATAGTCACAAGCAACTTCATTCATTTCAAAATCAGTTCTATCATCTTGATAATAATCACTTGCATTAGGACCTCCAACTAAAGCACCATAAAGAATATGTCTGGTCTCTTCAGGAGTATTCACACTATTTGCCCAAGAGCCATGAGCAGTTCTATGGTGTGGATTTACTGGAGGATTCGTTCCAAAACCACAAATATAACTTCTTCCATTTGGATTTTCTCCGAGAATATAATTAATTTGGTTTTCTGCAAAATTCCTATATATAGAAACTTTTGAAGATGTACATAAAGGATTATCGACCCACATAAATGCCATAAATGCAGTGTTTGATGCATATCGAAGTGAACCCCATGAATTTAACCATGCAAGTCCACCTGTAGTATAGGTTATTCCACCCTCAGGCATCCACCAATCTAAATTCCTTTCAACCGAATCAATATATTCTTGTTTTCCTGTTATATCTGCTAATAACATCTGAGCAATATAGTGCATATCATCCCAAGAGTGACCCCATTTGTATTCCCAATATGGTTCTTGACCTTGTGTATTCCAGTTTTGAGCAGCCTCTTCTGCTTGAGTTAAATATTTATTATCACCTGTTTTTAAATATAACATAGCTCCTGTTGCTGCTATTTCATCCCAAAATCCACTCCAAGATTCATAAAATGATCCTGCAATTGAATTGTAATAATCATCTGATTGAGCTATTCGAGCAAGATTGTATAAATCTATAGCATGATCTAAACATAAAGCAGCATATGAGGGATCAGAATCTTCTAAAATAATAGATGTGAGTGTTAGAGCACTAGCAGTTGCTCCACAGACAGCAGATCCTCCTTGTGTTGCTGTTACTTTATAAGAAGGTCTACTCATCACATTTTCGAGAACTTCAGCAGGTCCCCACCATGCATGATCAGTACCACCATCTCCTACTTGAAAGTAAAATGTATTTGAATCAGGATTGCATTTAATAAAATAATCTGTTCCCCACTTAATAGCATCAATCACCTCCTCATATTGCCCTAAGCTCCGAAATACTGATTCATATTCATAAACAGTTAATGCTAATGTAACTATAGTTGAAGCTATAGGTAAACCAAATTTTACATGGTCTCCAGCATCAAAATAACCTCCAGTTAAATCTAATCCTACATCAGAACCATCATTTAAGCAAGAATCACCTCTCCAAATACAAGGATTATCCGTAGGTAATTTTCCAGAACGTTGTAGTATATAAAAATATATTGCTTTCTGCAATGCAGCACCATAATTATCACTTACTTCTGCTGGGGGTGCCCATGCGTTGATATCTATTGTAATATTAGATTTTTGACTTGAATTTGGTAAGTATATTCCATAATATGTACTAAATATCAAAACTGTGATAATTAGGATGGCCTTTTTTTTTTTTAGTTCTTTTTTAAACATTATTAAACACTTTTTTATTTTTTATTCTAATTTATTAGAATTAATATATGCTTCTTTTAGCACAATTAATAAAGCCATATGGACAAAAAGTGAAATTTTATTAAGTCTTATCCCTTCAAGGAGATGGAAAAAAAATATTTATAACGCAATAATAAAAATTGAATTGTTCTGTTCTCTTTTATTATATCACATATATATCACCTATTTTAATAA
>CAZGJX010000109.1:0-12832 GCA_964525635.1 uncultured archaeon | reverse complement strand
GACCTTTTAAAGACCAGGTGCGCGTGATTGTTGGAGAAAATTGAACACTTGCCTCGTCTTGAAATAGAACTACATCGTCTGGTTTGAGAGAATCCACTTTTTTTGGAACTGTTGGATGAACTCTTCTTTTTGCTTCAGATTTGCTTTTTTAAAGCGATATCTTGGGCGTTGGAGCGTAAACCCTAATTCATGAAGCAATCTATTAGCTTGTCGAGCACTTAATTCCACGTTAAATTTCTTATCTATGTGAAATGCAACACTCTTAGCTTCCCAATTACTAAATTCATAGCCTAATTCACGGGGGTGAGTACACACATCATCCTGTAGTATTGCTTTTTGCTCTTTTGTAAGACGAGGGGATCGTCCAGGAGGAAGAATTGGAACAATTGCATCTAATCCCCCTTTATTAAACGCATAGAGCCAATTAAGTATTGTCCTCCTTGATCATTTTATTATTTTTCCAACTTCAGTACAATTCTTTCCTTCACAGAGTAAATAAAGAGCTTGATAGCGTTCCTTTAGCCGTAAATTTTCCTCTTTTTTAAATAGTTCAATCAATTCATCATGATTGGGTGATGTTCTCATGATTTGAAGCGGTTTCATAGAAGAAAATAATATATTGAATATTATATAACAGAATAATCTCTGGGTGATATGATGGTATATTTGAGAAAAAACCTATGTCATTATAAATAATATCTCAAAAATAAATTAAAAATTATATTTTTTAAGAGAAAAAGTTTTAAAATATCATAAAACACTATTAAATCAAAAAAAATATATAATATTAAAACGAATTTCTTAAAAATTAGTGTTAGTTCTTAAAATTTTTTGTTAATTCTCAAAAATTAATATTATTTATAACAATTTACAAGAGAAATATGCAATTTATAGAGAAATTAATTACCTTAATTAAAGAAAAGAAAAGCGTAGTATGTATGGGCTTTGATCCAAGGATGGATCATGAGGGTGAAATACCTCAGTTTTTAGTTAAAGAATATAATAATCCCAATGATGTTATTCTTGAATTTAATAAAGCTTTAATTGATCAAACATATGATTTAATCCCAATTATCAAACCTCAGATTGCCTTTTATGAAAAATATGATGCGTTAAGTGCGCTTAAAGATACAATAAAATATGCTCAAAAAAAAGATTTATTAGTTCTTTTAGACTCTAAAAGGAATGATATTGGATCTACTTCTGAAGCTTATGCTTATGCACACTATAATGTTTTAAAGGCTGATGGAAGTACAATTAATGCTTATTTTGGAATAGATGGAATTGCTCCATTTCTCAAATATAAAAATAAGGGTAATTTTATTTTAGTAAAAACATCTAATCCAAGCAGTAAAGATTTTCAAAACCTATTTAGTATTTCATTAGAAAAAATTCCTGAAGAACAAACAGAAATTAATTTAAGTCAAATAGAAAGTTCTTCAACACTCAGAAGGAACTACATACACATGGCAGATCTAGTTTTAAAATGGGGAAATGAACTAGAAAAATTTGAAAATTATCATAATTTAGGTGTGGTGGTCGGTGCTACATATCCAAATGAGTTAAAAACAATTCGAAGAATTGTTAAGAACTCATTTATTTTAATTCCAGGGTATGGTGCTCAAGGAGCAACCGCGAAAGATATTAAATACGGATTCAATGAAAATGGATTGGGTGCGATTGTTAATTCTTCAAGAGCAATTATGTTTGCTTATGTGAAAAATAAAAATTATCCTCCAGAAAAGTTCGCTGAAGCAGCTCGGGCTGAAGTTGTTAATATGATTGAAAATATTAATAAAGAGATTAGTTTATAATTTTGAAAAATAATATAATTATTTTTTCTGTAAAACTTAATGAGATTGAAAAATAGAATTAAAATAATTTTATTTAATTTATTGAATTGAGGGTGCTTACTAAAGTTATTATGAAGAATGTCAATGGTATTGCATATAAGATAAAAACAAAGATAGATTTACCAATTCCGATTTGATGTAAAACATTTATCATATTTACACCAACAATGATTGCGGTTATCATAACTGGAATCATAATCCCAGGATCAGGACCTTGATCATTAAAAGAACCTGAAATTCCCATAAACATCACTGGAGTAAAAACAAAAAAAACCAATCCTGTTTGAATTCCTATACTAATAAGAATCCACTTAAAATCTGTTTTTTCCATTGCTTTACTAATCTTCAAACCAATTTTTAAAACAATAACCTCTAATATAACAAATATTATGGGTGCGAGGATGAGAGGGACAACTAATCCGTAATCCATGCCTCCTTCTTGCATTAAGATAAAAATCATAATTATATCAATTAAATATAAAATAATTTCTTATAAAAGATATAAAAAAGATTTTTGATTTAAATTTAATTTTTATTAGTAGACTTGTCAGTTTAAATAATATAAAATATTTTCATCTAATAATTAATATTACCTGAAATATTAGGAGGTTTTTTACAAAAAAGTAATAAAGGAATGATATGCAATGGAAAAAGAAGAAATCGATGAAATAAGGATTTTCGTTGTTGTCTGTAGATGTGGTATTAATATATCTGAAATAATTGATTGTCCAACTCTTGTTGAATTTTCTAAAACATTACCTAATGTTGTTAATGCTGATGAATATATTAGTATGTGTACAGAAGCGGGTGCTGAATTTATAAAGAATAAAATGACTGAATTTAAAGCAAATAGATTAATAGTTGCAGCATGTACTCCAAAAACCCATGAACCTGTATTTAAAAGTGTTCTGGAGTCAATGAATATTGATCCTTCTTATCTTGAATTTGTAAATATTCGAGAACACAGTAGTTTTGTTCATAGAAATGATAAAAAAGGAGCTCAGAAGGTAGCAGAGGATGCAATTAAGTCTGCAATAGCAAGAGCTATATTGTTAGAACCGATAAAGATTAAAGAAGTAGATATAACTAAAGAAATCTTAATTATTGGCGGAGGTGTTGCTGGATTAATTGCTGCGATTGATCTTGCTGAAGAAGGATATGCTATACATTTAATTGAAAGTTCACCTACTATTGGTGGAAAAATGGCCCAATTAGACCGAACATTTCCAACTGATGATTGTTCTATCTGAATTTTAGGACCAGTTATGCTTCAAGCAGCCAGAACTAAAGGATTAAATCTTTATACTTACAGTGAGTTAGAAGATATTAAAGGATTTGTTGGTAATTTTGATGTAAAAATAAAAAGAAAAGCTAGATATGTTAATCAGGATTGTAATGGATGTGGTGCATGTGAGGAAGTATGTCCTGCTATAGGCTCTAATGAGTTTAATGAAGGAATGAATCCAAGACCTGCAATTTATATTGCTTTTGCTCAAGCAGTTCCTTCTTTAGCCCAAATTGATATGACAAAATGCATTAAATGTGGATTATGCCAAAAAGTATGTGAATTAAATGCTATAGATTTTGATCAAAAAGACGTTATACAAGAACTTAAAGTCGGTTCAATTATAGTAGCAACAGGTTGGGATGAATATATACCTCCTAATGGGTATTTAGGGTATAATACCTATCCTAATATTATAACTCAATTGAAGTTAGAAAGGATGCTTGCACCTAACGGTCCAACTATAGGACATTTAATTCGACCCTCAGATGGAAGGCGACCAAATAAGGTATTATTCATTCAATGTGTAGGCTCCAGAGATTTAACAAAAAATACCTATTGTAGTTCTGGAGTGTGTTGTATGATTTCAATTAAAAATTCAAAATTGATAAAACAACATTATCCAGATATTGAAGTATGTGTTGCTTATATGGATATAAGAGCAGCAGGTAAGGATTATGAAGAATATTATACGGCTTCAAGAGAAGAAGGCATTAAATATATTAGAACTAATATAAGTAGAATTGGAGAAGATCCCAAAACTCATAATTTAAAAATACTTATGCAAAATACATTGAGAGATACAAATGAATTACAAGAACTTGAATTTGATTTAATAGTGTTATCTTGTGCAATGGTTCCTCCAAATGAAATTAAAAAGATCCAAAAGTTATTAAAATTAGAGACTAGCCGAGATGGATTTTTTAAAGAATTTCATGCTAGATTAAATCCAATTGATACTAAAATACCTGGTATAGTACTTGCAGGAGTTAGCCAAGGTCCAAAATCAATAGCAGAATCTATATCTCATGCAAGAGCTGCAGCTTCTTCTGCTGCAAGATTAATGAGCAAGGATAAATTTCGTATTGCTCTAATTAGAGCTATTGTCGACAAAGAAAAATGTGCTAAATGTGGACTATGTGAATTAAATTGCCCATATAATTCCATTAAGCTTTTTGATGATGGAGCAGAAGTTAATGAAATATTATGCAGAGGATGTGGTACATGTTTAGCAAATTGTCCCTCAGAAGCGATAAATCTTAGGTATTATAGAGAAAAGCAATATGAAAAGCAAATAGATGCTATTTTAGAAGAGATATAAAGAGGTTGATTGAAATAACAGTTGAAAATGATATAAAGATAATTAGTTTTATGTGTTGGAAGTGAGGTTATGGTGCTGGTGATATGGCTGGAACTATTCGAGCACAATATCCTTCCACTATACGTCCAATTAGAATAAATTGTACTGGTAGAGTCACACCTAATCTACTAATTCGCGCAATAAGTAAAGGGGCAGATGGAGTCATTGTAGCAGGTTGATATCGTGGTGAATGCGATTTTGAAACGGGTAATCTAGTAGCTGAAAGGAATATAGAGTATACCCGAGAAATTCTTAAAACAATAGGTATTTCAGAAGAACGAATACAGATGTTTCATTGTAGTGCCGCAGAAGGTCAAAAATTTCAGCAAGAAGTTATAAGGATCTCAGAAATAATACGAAATCTTGGCAACAACCCTTTTAGAGAATCAGAAAAAGCAAATAAAAATGAAGATTTAAAAAAAGGGAATAAGTAAAAAATCGAATAGAATGACTCTTATGAAAAAAAATTAGTCATAAGATGACAACCTTGTGCTGGTTGATTCGATTCAACTTATTTTTATAAATATAAGAGTAATTGAGAATTAAATATTATAGAATTAACAGTAATTAATTTTGATATAGGATTAAATATCAAATATTTAATTTTAGTTAGGATTTATTGTATTTATTTATTAATTAAATTACTAAATATCCAAATAAATAGAATTGGAACAAAATTATAAATTTTTAAGGTATTAATTGTTCGGGATGAACATAGAACTTATCGTAGCATTCAGGGCAGTACCATTCCCCCGTTTCGGGGTAATATATTCTATCACTTTCTAATTCATGACAAATATTACATTCTACTATAGATCTTCTAAGAGGGGATTCTATTGCCCAGTATTGACCATTTAATTTTCCAACTTCTTCCCAATCCTTATCAGTTATACCTTCTCTTAAAGATCCATTAGGGGTTGTTGTAATCGCCCATTTTTTATCTTCAATTTCTTGTTCGTTTTCTTTACTTGCGATAAATATTAATTTTCGAAATTCATTTCGAATTTTTTGCAGTTTAGGATTTTTTATTTCGATTTTTCTGAATTTTTTCATGGTCAACATACTTATAATATAATTTTCCTCATATATATTTTATCTAACTGCTTAGATTTTCTAATTTGAATGTCCTTTTGATAAATTCTATATCTTTTTGAGTGAAAAGATAAGAGAAGTCAAAATCCTCATGAAGATCTGAAACTAATTGTATATTTTTTTTTGCTAAATCCCAAAATCTTTCTAAGACGGGATTGCTTCCATCTGACAATTTGAAATTTTGCTTTATAAATTCATAAATATTTCCTTGTTTAATCAAGTTTCGATTACGATTAAATCGTGCTATATTATATTTATAATTTGCATCTTCAATCCACCAATCGGATACCTTTCCTCCAAATATTTCAAGGTCTCCAAAAACTTGTCTTATGTCATTTTCATCAATATTATCCTTATCTAATTCCATAAGTGAGATAATACCCTCTCTAAGTTGTTCCTGTAATCGAACTCCTTCTGGTGTTCTAGCGAGAGAATTAAACCGTCCATGCCAATGTTGATTAAGAATAAATATCCGCTCAACTTGGAGTAAATGCTTCTCATTAATACCAAAATGATGGGGTTGAAAAACACCGCCTTGAGTATTAACATTCCCATCAAATATTGTTGGCTCAACAGGTTCGCAAGTGAGAGGGTAAATTCCACCTAATTCCGCAAGCTCAACAATAATTAACAATGCTTTATACCATTGCTGAAAGAATATAGGGTCATATCCTCTTTGAATGGTTAAGCTTAGGTGTCGATCAGCAGCATAATTCCTAATTGAATCTATTGCCTCTTGATATATTGTTATTTTTTGAATATCATTTTCATTATCCTTAAATTCTTGAATTTTACTAAAGTATTTTATTAGTGTCTTTTTACCAATATTTGAATTTGCACCTGTACCTCTAAGTTTCTCTGTCAAGACATGTGATAAATTAGTTTCTCGTGCAATTTTTCTGAATGATAATTGAAAATCCTCATATTTTATGGCAAATGCTCTCCAAATGGTAAAAATTGTCTTATATTCGGCTCTTAAATATTCTTTACTGTGAATTATTTGAAATCTAATAGGATCTTCCTTTATATAATCATATTCGGGGTTATTAAATACAAAATCGTCTATAAGATATTTGATATAAAGCTTTAAATCAGATAAGGTATGTAGGCTTATTTCTAGATGTAAATCTCTAAAGGTGTTCAATGTCCATTGTTCCACAGTTGATTTGATTTGAAATAATTTATTTAAATAAGCTCTACTAGAGAGTATAAAATTTCCAATTTGATCATATTCTCCACCAAATAGTAATTGAGATAAGATTTTTCGATCTTGGATTTTCTCTAGTATACCATTAAAAGGATAATGAATTATATCTTTTAATAATCTTTTTCTCGGACCTTCTGGTAGATTTTCTAAAACTTCTTCCCCTTTCAAATAATCTTGAATTTTATTTACATATTGTTGAGTAATAAATTGAATTTGACTCATGATAATCTCTATATCCTGAGTTGAAAAATCTGTTTTGCTACTTAAAGCAGTTTCAATATCAAATTCTAAACTAATTAATGTTTTTATATCTGGTATAGCAGTGGGATTATTAACAAAATTATGATAGAAATGTCGAGTTTCACGACCAATAAAATCCTCTAAATTTTGAAATGCATTATTTTCAAAGGTATTTAGAGGTGCGAATCTTAAGACCTCTCCAATTTCCAATAACATTAATCGTGCTTCTCTGTAGAATTGATTTTTTCTGTTAAATCCGAACAATGAATAAGCAATTTCAAAGAAATCATATATAGCAAATAATTTACTTTCTTTTTCTAATTGGAGTCCAAGATTATATTCTGATTGTGGTTTATTAAATTCATTTTCATAGATTTCATTTATTTTGTTTTCAATTCTAATAAACCATTTATCCAGTGTATCTTCTCCAATTTTAAAAGGGCTTATGTCAAGCGTACTTTTTAAATTCTGTATTATATTCCTTAATTTCGCATTTCCAGTTATTCCAAGTTCTTCTACTGCTGTATAGTACTTTTTATTCATAATTTCATATCTCTGATATTAATTAATAATATATGAAAAAATTACTAATAAAAAATCTCAGTTATATATTAAAAAAATAGAGAAAAGATAAAATTTAATTTTAATGAAGAAAAATAAAAGATAATTTACTAAGATAAATTTGAATACTCATATGAAAAAAGCTAAAAAAGAACAAAAAGGAAAGGCTGAGAAATTATTTGAAAAAGCAGATGAACTATTTGAAGCCTTACTATATAAAAAAGCAGCGAGATATTATTATTTAGCAGGAGATAATTATTATGAAAATGAAGATTTTAATATGGCAGAAGAATCATATTTAAAGGCAGCGCATTCCTTTATTCAAAAGGATAAGCATTTAAAGGTTATACAATCATTAAGAAAATCGGCCAATTCTTCTTTACAATTAGGAAATACAGAAAATGCAAAAAGTTTATATGAAAAAGCTTTAGAATATGTAAATAATCTTCGAGAAGGAGAAGACAAAGAGTATAATTACATCTTATTTTCATCTTTATCATATATATGTTCTTTTGTAAAAGGAGAATCGGATAAGGGATTAATCTTAGTCAAAAAAATACAAAAGAAAGTAAACAAGGATTATTTTAAAGAGAATCCTTTAATACATTTAGTCACAAACTTAACAATAGCTATCAGGGAGAAAAAAAAAAATTTTATTGAAAAGATAATTAGCGAATTTAATAAAATAAAATTAAAAGAAGTAGAGAAAAAACTAGTAAAGATTTCATTATTATTAGGAAAAATTCAAGTTTCAATTACTCCTGAAATTAATCTAGATAAAGATAAATATACAACAAAAGAAATAGTAAAGATGACATTAGAGATTTCAAATGATTCTATTAGTGAAATTTTAAAAGATCCTTTTTTTGAGCATGAAATAAATGAAATTGAAATCTTGAATTTTAAAATAGATGTTACCGAAAATTTCTCTTCTCAAACTAAACCAAATCTACCGCTGAGATTTGACTTACAACAAAAATTCCATCAGGAATTTATTTTTAAACCACAATTTCTTCTTGATAAATGTCTTATAGGACCAGTAAAGATTAAATGTAAATTAAATAAAAAATATATTTGTTATTTTGAGGATAGATCTACGTATAATATAAATTTAGTGGCTCCTCCAACATTTTTAGAAATATCCGTAAAGAATTTAAAACCACCTTTAATTGAGCAAACATTTCCTTTTGAAATATTAATTGAAAATAAAAGTGATGGAGAAGCTTCAGATCTCAGTATTGATGTTAAATTTCCAGAAGGTATAAAGGTAATAAGGGGGACTATTCAAAAACAGATTTATTCTCTCAGATCTAACGAAAATATTAGATGGGAAATAAATGCAAAACCTCTTGAAGCGGGTGATTTTGAAATTGAAATACATCTGAAGTTTAAAGATCCTGATCAAAATATTATAGAAGAAAAAAAGAATTTTCCATTGGCAATAAAATTATAATACTCTCTCTTTTTTTCAATTATATTTCAATTTTTCTTTAACACTATTATTTTAGTTAATTTAGTTTTATACCACTGTGAACATATTGATTTTTGAATTTTAAAAATTTAAATTATAAAAGGATAATATATATATAATAGCACTGAAATTAATGATATTATGAGATTAAAAGTAAAAAAAATAAATTTTGAAACAGGTAACATGAAAGATGTTGTTCTCAACCATATCGATGCAGAAAAAATTGGTCAGAAAGTAGGTGAACGTGTTTTTATTAAAAATATTGAATCAAAAAATTTAACTGAGAAATTTTGGGTAGCTATTCTTAAAATAGCATATTCTGATTCAATAGTAGCACCAGGTGAAATTGGAATTTTTGTTGATACCCTAAGAGAAATGAAATATTTAAAAGACAAATCCGAAGTTTCTGTTCTTCCTGCTGAACCTCCAAATTCATATAAAAATATTCAAAAAAAAATAAAAGGATTTAAATTAAATGCTGATGAGATAGATTCCATTGTAACTGATGCTGTTTCTGGGTATTTATCTAAAATTGAGATTGCTTCATTCATAACGGGTATTTCTATTACTGGTATGGATGAGGAAGAAATGACAGCTTTGACATTATCTGAGGGGAGAAGTGGTCGAAAATTTAATTTTGGCCCGGAAGTCTATGACAAACATAGCACATAAATTTACAATAAGTAAATTTAGCTAAAAGGTGGAGTTCCGGGTAACAAAGTCTCTCTGATTATTGTCCCAATCATAGCATCGGCAGGATTAACAATTCCAAAAACAAGTACACGAGCGATAACTTCTCCTTCTGGAACCGCTGATTCAATGGAGGTATTAGCACCCATATCATTTAGCTCCGAAAAGGTAAAAGAATTTATCTCAAAATTGGGAGCATGTATCATATGGGGTGGTGCTTTAGATATAGCACCAGCAGATAATGTATTAATTGAAGTAGAACGACCTCTTCATTTTGATCCAGTAGGATTAATGATCCCATCAATATTAGCAAAAAAATTAAGTATGGGTGTAAAAAAAATAGTTTTAGACATCCCTGTAGGTAAAGGAACAAAATTTCCTACTCCTGAAGATGGAAAAAATTTTGCATATATTTTCAATCAAATAGCCAGAAATGTTGGTCTAGAAGCGGAGTGTGCGTTAACATTAGCACACCAGCCAATTGGTCATTGTATTGGTCCAGCAATAGAAGCTCAAGAAGCTTTAACATTATTACAAGATTATAGTACTGGTCCTAATTCATTATTAGAAAAATCAACCTCTTTAGCTGGGATACTTTTAGAAATGGCTGGAAAAACACCAAAAGGTGAAGGACAAAAATTAGCAAAAGAAATTTTAAAGACTGGAAAAGCATATGCCAAGATGAAAGAAATTATTGAACTTCAAGGAGGTGATCCTGAAATAATGCCCGAAGATATTAAATTGGGCCCTCATAAAAAGGATTTCTATTCATTTAAATCAGGGCATATAACTCAAATTGATAATTCTATAATAAATCTGATTGCCAAAACAGCGGGATGTCCTTATTCAAAATCCTCTGGTGTAAGAATATATAAAAAACAAGGAGCTAGAATAAAGGAGGGAGATAAAATATTTACTGTTTATTCAAACACTCAGACTAAATTAAAAAGGGCAGAAAAAGTTTATAATAGCACAGGTGGTCCCATTATTTTAGGTGGAATGCTTATTGAACGTATTTAATATTTTTTATTATTGAGTTTTATATAAATTTACTATCTCTCTAACTGTGGTAATATCATTCATAGTTTTATCATAGCGAAATCTTTGGAATACGGGAAATCTCATTGAATAGCCTAGTGAGGAAAATTTTTCACTGATAGTAATTTCATCTCCAATAATTTCTATAACTACTTCTGGGGTAAACCAAACATCAGGTTTATCTTCACATATTACATTTTTAGGTATTTTTGAGACTTGAAATTGCTCCATTTGTTCCATTAGTTTTTCCATGATTTCATCTGTCCAACCTGATGCAATTCTAGTGAAAGCTAAAAATTTATCTTTATCTTGATCATATACCGCTCCTAAATATGTACCAAATACTCCACTTCTTCTACCTCTACCATAAAAGGCCCCTATTAAAACAATATCAATTGAATCTTTCAGTTTCCCACCCTCAAGTCCTTTTAATTTGATCCATGAATAACCCCTATTTCCTGCTTGATAAAATGAATCTTCTTTGATTGATTTAGCAATAATACCTTCCGTTCCCTTATTTCTCGCTTCATTGAAAAAATCTAATAATTCTTCTGTAGAATTTATTAATTTTGATTTAACTATTTTGAGTTCATCTCTTATTTCAACTATTTTCTCCAATTTTCTCCTACGTTCTAGTAAAGGTTTACTGATAAATTCCTCATTCTCAAACATAATTATATCAAATAGGAATAAACAAACAGGAACTTCTTTAGCAATATTTTCTACATCATATTTTCGCCTTCTTTTGCTTAAAACTTGAAACGGACGCATTTTCTCATAAAAAGCATCCATAGCAACTACTTCTCCCTCTAAAATTACATTCTTTGCTTTGATGTTTTTTTTTATAATATGACATACATCTGGATATTGATCAGATATTGTTAGCAACCTTCTTGAATATAATATCACCTTATTTTCCTTCTTATGGATTTGAAGTCGTTCTCCATCAAGCTTATATTCACATATGAATGGGGTTCCTAATTTTGTTATAATTTCTGAATATGGGACACGGGAAGCAAGCATCATTCTGATAGGAATACCATAAGTAACTTTAATTTTCTTTAATTCTTCAATACCTTTATTTGCTAATATCATAGATATATCTCCCAAATCAGGATGTAAATTATAAGCTTTTTCAATTAAATCCCTATTATCCTTATTTCCAGTAAATCCTAAAGCTAGTCCATCAATTATCGTCTGTGTTGAAACTCCTATTCTTAAAGTTGATGTAATTATGCGTAACAAATATTTTATTTCTATTGGTGTCATTTTGATGAATAATCCTCTCAATGTACCAAACTTTTTTCCAAAGTGTTCCACTTTATGAGAACGAATTCCTTCTTCCGATGCTATTTTTTTTAATTCCGAATATAAATCTGAAATTTCTAATGAGGATTGATTTTTGGTATTTTTATCTTCAAAATCAAACAAGGATTTTTGTTTTATTCTTTTAGATAGTATGATCTCAGCAGTTAATCCAATATCTCCCTTTTTTATCAAAATATCTTTTATCTTTTTTCCATTAATTCCTGAATAAAGAGATAAAGCTTCAATAATCATTTTTTCTGCAATTCCAATTTTAGGAAATTGTTTAATGTTAGAAACTAAATGTCCTTGCAAAAGATAAATAATTTTATCTAAATCATTGAAATTTGCCATCTTTTTTATATTATTTAAAAAATTCGATAAAATATCTATCATTTCAAGTCTTTTAGTCGTACTTTCTAAATCTGAAAATAATTGAGCTAATATTTTGAACTTCATATGTCTAATTGAAATTATTCATGAAAATATTAAATTTTTCCTTTTTCCAGATAAGAGTATTTTTTCAGAGTATTATTCCTAAAAAAAATTAGGAAAAAATTATTTTAGCAATTTATTTAGTTTTATAAATTTTTGTTGAATTGCATTTTTAATGTTGGTTGAAATCCCAGTGAATGAATTAGAACTAAATTTAATTCTATCTTCTGAAATTGAAAAACTGCAAATAGGACCATCCATCATCTCAACTGCATAAGTTCCATCTTTCTTTTTA
>CAZGJX010000108.1:0-13002 GCA_964525635.1 uncultured archaeon | reverse complement strand
CACCTGAAGGGATGGGGCCGATACTTATCATAGTTGTAATTGCTGCACTTGCAATTATAGGTGTTTTAGGATCTTTAAGCATAAGATCATATATTCTTTTACCAAGAAAAAGGAAAAAACAATCAGAATTACTTGCAAGAACACAGAGATATAAGGATATTGATAATTTACAAGCTATTGTTATTATAAATAAAAACAGCGGAGTCCCGATTTTTTCGGTGAGTTATTCAATACTTGAAAAACATAAAAAAGAGTTATTTTCAGGATTTATTCAAGCTATAACTACTATTGGAGAGAATATTGTAGGAAAAGAAGCAATCAAAGGATTTCAGATAGATCAATCCAAACCAAAAAAGAGAGAAAAACTTTTAGAATTAGATTTCAAATATTTTTATTGTTCAGTTTATGATAAAGAGGATATTCGTATTGTATTGATTCTCAGCGAAAAACCATCAGAGAGAATAAAAACAAAGATTACATCTTTAGGAGATGCTTTAACATTACAGACAAATGAAATTCTTGAAAATTGGGATGGATCTATGGAGAGATTCGAAAAATTAATACCACCAATTATTAATGATTATATTGAATTATATTATAAAGAACCATTTGTTCTCAATGATATAAAATATATTGAAAAAATAAAGAGAGAAAGCGAACTTAATCCAATGGAAACTAGGACATACAATGTAATTGAATCAATTACCAGAAATAAAGGTGAATTTACTTTAGAATATGTTGTAAAATCTATTCATGAACAAAATAAAGATAAAAAAATAGATGCTATTGAATCATTGATTGCAAAGAAAATTATAATTCCTAAAGGTGTTTAAATATATTTTTATTTTTTTTTTTTGTTAAACCATAAATTACAATTTTAGTTAAAATAAAAGGAAAAAAAAAAAGATTTTTTCTTTCTTTGCGTTTTATATATTTTCTGATCCCATGGTGATAGAGAAATCTAAAATAAAATAAAGAATAAGAAATCAATTATCAAGATTTTTTATATATAATAAAGAATATAATCCTTAATGATTTAAAATAATATGATAGATCGATTCTTTATAATAGTTAAATCAAAAAAACAATATAATGAAATATCGAGAGAATTTTAAAAATGAGTAATAAATTTGTATGTGATACATCTGTTATATTTAATGGACAAATATTACGGTTAATTGAGGATGGGGATCTTGGGGATACTCCAGAAATTTTAATTCCAAATATAGTGGTTGCTGAAATAGAATATCGATCCAATATTCAAAAAGAGATTGGTTTTTTTGGAATTAATGTTCTAAAAAAATTAAGAGAATACCATAAAAAAAATGAAATTATTTTATATATTATTGGCGATCGTCCTACGAGAGAAGAAATCAAGATGTCTCCAGGAGGTGAATTAGACGCACTTATTAGACAAGAAGCAATTAGAAATAATGCAATTTTAATAACAACAGATCGTATCCAAGGCAATATCGGTATTTTTGAAGGTTTAGAAGTGTTATATGTTAAGGATAGAATTGAACCAAAAACAGAGGAACCCCTTTACCTAAAACTTTTGGATTTTTTTGATGATACCACAATGAGTGTTCATTTGAAGAGATATCTTCCACCTTATGCAAAGAAAGGATCACCAGGAAAATGGCGTCTTGAAAAAATCTCAGAAGACCCAATATCTAATCAGTTGATTGAAGACATCGCTTTAGAAATCGTTGAATATGTTAGAGATGATGATCATTCATTTATAGAAATCGAAAAAATAGGAGCATTAGTCGCCCAGATGCGTGAATTTAGAATAGTTATAACACGCCCTCCTTTCTCAAATGATGTAGAGATTACTGCAGTAAGACCTTTAGTTAATTTACAATTATCTGATTATTCGATAGATTCATATTTACAAGAGAATTTAGATAAAGCAGAGGGTATATTGGTTTGTGGAGCACCAGGGGCAGGAAAATCAACTTTTTCAGCAGCTTTAGCAAATTATTATTTGGAAAGAGAAAAGGTAGTAAAAACTTTGGAAAGTGTAAGGGATCTTCAAGTAAAACCAGAAATTACTCAATATACAAAATTAGAAGGAAATCTTGAAAATTCAGCGGATATTTTGCTGCTTGTTCGACCAGATTTTACTATTTTTGACGAAGTAAGAACGACAAAAGATTTTGAAATTTATACAGACTTCAGGTTATCTGGTGTTGGTATGATTGGAGTAGTTCATAGTTCATCTGCAATTAACGCAGTCCAGAGATTTATTGGAAGGGTAGAACTTGGAATGCTCCCATCTATTATTGATACAATTATTTTTATTGAAGGGGGTGATATATCTTCTGTATTAATAGTGAAGATGACTGTAAAGGTTCCATCTGGTTTTGCAGATAAGGACTTAGCGAGACCTGTCGTAGAAGTCAGAGATTTTAAATCAAATAATTTAGTATTTGAAATATATTCCTTTGGACAAGATATTGTATTAAATCCAATTAATCCAATTAAATCTAAAAAAAGATTTGATGATTTTAAACCTCATTCTGCTTTTAGAGAAAGATACTCCAAAGGAGAAAGAATTAAATTAGATATTGATATAAGAAATGATAGAGTTATCGTTAAAGCCCCTCAAAAATTTGCATCTACTAACATTAAAATTTTTGCTGATGAAAAACTTATTTTTACAGGATCACTAAGTAGAAATAGTGAAATTAAAGTATCTTTGTCAAATATAGACGCAAAAAAATTCCTTAAGGCAATCGATCAAAATAAAGAGATTTATGGAGTACATAAATAAGAATAAAAATCCAAATCAATTAATTTGCATTTGTTCTTTTACTTTCTCTACAATTGGAATTAAAACACTATTAATATCATTAAAAAATCTTAAGTCACAAATATTATCATAGGGGGTTTCTCCTAAATTCAAGATTATTAAATTCGCTCCTGTTTTTTTAGCAATTTTAGGTAAATTTGCCGCAGGAGTAACAATTAAAGAGGATCCAATAACGAAAAAAACGTCTGAATTTTTTGATCTTTTTACTGCTTCTGATAACTCATCTTCAGGTAAAGGATCTCCAAAATTAACTATACTTGAAATAATTCTTCCCTTACATAGAGGACATTTAGGCTGGTTAATTTTAATTAAACTTGTTCTATATCCATTTTCCCATTTGGATTTATCCCATTTTGCTCCTTCAAATGTCATTTTTTTATGACAATTCAAACATTTCATAAAATATTGATTACCATGGAGTTCAGCAAGTTTATCAAAGGGAATTCCTGATTTAGCATGTAATCCATCGATATTTTGTGATATAAGATAATGAAGTTTTCCTAACTTTAATAACTCTAAAATAGCATAATGACCCATGTTTGGTTTTACTTTATACCAAGGAACTTTCATTTTGGGTGGAGGTTTTCCTTGATCTCTCCTTGTCCAAACACCATCTGGACCACGAAAATCAGGTAATCCTGAGTGTGTTGAGATTCCAGCTCCTTTAAATATAACCAATTTTTTGGATTCTATAATCCATTTAACAGCTAATTTGATTTTATCATTTAGATTCATAGATACGCCTAAAAATCATATAATAAAAAGATTTTTTATAGTTTTAATAAAAAAAAAAAATATAAATTTTAAAAAAATTATTTATTTTTATTCTCCTATAATTGCCTTCCAAGCAGCAAGTACATCTTCACTCTTAACTTTATACTTTTTCTCAATTTTTTTTAAATCTATGTGATTTAAAAGACCGTCATCCCATCTATAGTATGCTGTATTTGCAATTGCATGAATATATTCGTCGTTATTACAAAAAATATTCATTTTAATCACATGATTATTAGAATTAGGAACTGCCATACCAGCCATTTTATCTGCTAGTTCTACATATAATTGTGCTTGAGGGGCTAACATATAAAAAGTATTATTTCTTCCACCACCAGAACTAGTTACTTCAGTTGTTGGATCAATTTGCTTTAAATATTCCTTTACTGCATCAGCTGTATCAGGCATATATTTAGAAAACATCATTCTAATTTTCTTTGGTCTACAAAATAATATTGTTTCTCTAAAATTAGTAAATCCTAATGATATCGCTTTTTTACGTGCTCCTTTACCCATTTTTATCACTTTAAAATTATTTTTATGATAAATGAAAAAAAAGATACAATTAATATTTAATATTTCCTATTTATTCTTTTTCTTATTTCATAAATAAAAAAAAGATAAACTAGAAAGGAAATCTTCTTGGAAAGCGTCCTGGAAACCTTCCAGGAAATCTTCTTGGAAAAAAGGGACCTCTACGAACAAAACCATGTCTACTATGTTGATTATCATGTAGTACATTATCAATTGATAGTACAAATCCCACTAAAATTCGTCTGTCAGTTTCATTATCAAGAATCCTTAAAGCATAAGTATCTTGAAAATCTAATAAACCACCAAGGAAATCTCTCCAACGATCTGCTTTTTCAATTTCAGCAACAATTTTTCCACTTTCAATTTCTCTAACCTTAAATGACCATCCCATAAATTGTCCCTGTGCTTCATACCATCTCTTTCCAAATGGATCTTCTAACCAGAATAAAGGATGAAAAAATGATGTTATTTTTTTCTTAATACGAGCTATTAAATTGTCGTTTGGATCAAATAAGTCTTGAGCACCTCGAGCTGAAATTATTTTTGAATGGATTGATGCTGAAACAGTACCATCAAGTTCGACCAATTCAACTTTTTTTCTGATATTGAAAATTTTTCTGTTCATTCTGCCAATAATTTTCCCAAATTCATCATAAATATCACCGGAACCCCAATCCCAATATTTTTCTTTTAAGACATAATAATTTCGCCTTAAATCGAATAAACCTATATCACTACCCTCAGATTGCTGATGTTGCTGAATGGAACTGGGTTCTGGATTTATATTTATTTTTGCCCCACAATTTTCACAAAATCTTTGACTTTTATCTTTAACTTCATTACCACATTCGTTGCAATACATTTTTTTTTCAAACAGCTCTTAAATTAAAATTGGATATTTCATAAATTTTATTTCATATAATAATGATATAATCAATCATATTTTTTATTTTTATAGTCCAATTATTATCAAAAACATTTGATTATTTATATTTCATTAAGTATCATATTAATCCAAATTTTCCAAAGAATTAATTAATTTCTGAAAATTTTGATTTAGATTATAATAATCAATCATTGATAATGGTTCTTCAATATTGTTTAACTCATTTATACTATGGGAATCAGAACTGATCGCCACAGATATGTTCTTACTTTTTAATCTATCAAAAAAAATATTCTTATATTTTGTTGAGTAGCAATATTCATAGTTTGAATTAAACTCGAAATAAATATTGTTTTTTTTAATAAAATTTAATAATATATTTAATCCAGAGTGCATAAAATATGATGGATCAAAATGAGCCAATCCAAATATAGGTGTTTTTTGAGATATTAAATCCATGTTTTTCCATTCATTAATAAGTCTTTGAATAAATCCAATTGATTCTGGTGTTTCTAGATGTTCAAATAAAATAATATCAAATGCTTTTGGATTAATATTTCTTTTAATATAATTAAAAGAACTTTCTAAATCAATTTCAACACCTTTTAAAACCTTTAATTTTTCCTTATTCTCTCTTAACCATTCATTAATCAATTCGATCTCCATTAAATAATCGCTTATTTTATCTTCTGAATCAAGTGTATCGATTATTTTTGATTTCCAAGAATTAGTAAAATGATCTGTTATAGCTATATAATTAAATTTTGTCTTTAAGGCCTTATCGACTATTTGTTCTATTGTATTTTTTCCATCGGAATAATTACTATGAATATGGAGATTAATTTTTGGATAATTCATTTTAAATATAAATTAAATTCAATTTATATCATTTTAAAATATCAATTATTTATAAGAAAGCTTTTTATTCAAAATTTCTCCCCGAATGAACTCGTTCAAAATATGACTTATATTTAGATATTTTTTCATGTAATTTTTCTAATTGTTCATTATTTAGTAATTTATTATAAAAATTCATAATTGATGTATAAATAGAATTAATAAAAGTATTTGTTTGAGAAAGTTCATATGAAAGTTCTTGAATAAAGTTATAATCAATTTTTAAATCGATTTCTCTATAAATTAATTCATTCTCAATTTCTCTTCTAATTCTTTTATTTTCACGGGAACTCCATAAGGTTTCAAAAATAAAATAATAAGTAAATTGCACTGTTTCGGTTGCAACAGCTATGATTCCTGCTTTACCAATATCTTGTGTTAAAATATAAGTGGTTAATGTTCCTAATGCTACTGTTATTATTCTATAAATAATACTTTTATAAAGACTTCTTTTCCATTCCATTCTATATTACATTTAATATTAAATAATAATTTTATTTTTTTTAGGATAACTGAACACTAATGATATATGAAAATTTAGGTATCATATTAGAATTAGCATTTTTTTTTTAAAATATTAATATATCTAATTAAATATTATTTTGGTTTTATCTATAAAGATTTCATTTCTTTATTAAAATATAGTTGAGTCACACTGCTAAAAAGTAAAATTATACCAAATACAATTAAGGTCGTAATAAAAATATATTCACTTCCACTTTGATTTATTATACTGCCTCCAAGACTAATCTGTTCAATAATAATTAAATCAGTATTTATTAAATATGCGAGAAGAAAAACAAATAGAGCACCAATTAACAAAATAATACCCATTATCATATTGATATAATAAATCAATTTAGTATGCTGCTTTTCAAGTTCAATAATACGACCTTCACCGATAGTTATAGCAATCTTCTCTTTATCAATCCTCTTTACAAAAGAATAGACTATTTCTCTCAGAGGTATTACATCAAAAATAACTGTAATAATTGCAAAAATTCCTAAGAAAATCAAAACTCTTAGTAAGAATTGATCAAAAATAATAATACCATCAGAGATAGAAGAATTCAGAATACTTAAATTCTTTAAAATCCAAATAAACAATCCTATTATGATAACACTAAAAAATTTTAATCCCGCAATAGTTAGTTGTATCGAAGGCCGATCTGCTATTGTTAATAAATAATATAAGAGACCAACAAGAAATATTATAATACCTATGAGTATCGGTATAAATGAAAGAGTAAATGATAGTATTAGAAAACTCACACCTACAATTAAAGGAAGATATGGGAAAAATGGTGCTTTAAATGGACGATCTAATTCTTTTCTTTTGTATCTTAAACTTACAGCAGCAAAATTAATAAAAGCAAGACCAATGAAATAAATAAAAGTTGTTATTTGCGCTGCATACTTAATATCTACTATTAAAACGAGGAATATAGCGATTATAGTTGTAACCATCAATGAATATATTGGAATATTCCTTTTTTCGTTAACTTTCTTTAATTTCGCGGTCATATAATTGTCTCTAGCTAAAGCATTAAGTACACTCGTCGCAGAACCAAGAGCGGCATTCATTGCGATAAGAGTCGATATAATTGCTGCAATTCCCATTATATAGAATCCAAAATCCCCAAGAACATCTTTTAATACTTCTGCTAAAAGAATATCCTCTCCACTATATTTTTCTATTTGACCTCCAATATTAATTAAAACGATTGTTGTTATAGATATATAAATTATTGAGGTGATAATAATAGCTAACATATTAACTCGAGGTATTTTTTTCAACCGATTTCTTATTATTGGATTTAAATATGCTAAATTAGAAGTAATTGAAGTAAAACAAATGAATAATAAAGAGAATACTTGAAATATGCTAAGAAATTTAAACTCTGTATAAAGATAACTAGGGTTGAAATTGGGACTATTAGTAGTTGGCGCGATGAAATAACCAGAAATTGAAAAGACGATAAAGATCGCAATTAAAACTACTGTAAGAAAAATTAGACTTTTTATAGCAATTTTCTGTGATCTAAAAACAACTAAACTAATAAATAAGATTGACACTAAAGCTATTAAACTTCCTAAGATTGGTACTAAAGTTTTCAAAATAGGAAAGATTTGGTATATTACCTGTGAAAAAGCTAATGATGAAAATACAACTGTTCCGATATTTGCAATCCATAAAAAAAAGCCAATAATAAAAGCTAAAAAGCCTCCTAATCCTTCTTTACTAAAGTTATAAGCCCCTCCTGACAATGGTAAACTAGTGGAGAGCTCAGAATAATTTAAAGCTGTTATAAAAATTAAGATCCCCCCCAATAGAAGGCTTATTAGCACTCCAGGACCAGCTAATCCAATTGCATCACCTAAAAGAATAAAAATAGATCCACCAATCCCACACCCTATACCATAAAGTACACTACTCCATAATCCTAAGGGTTTTTCTGATATTCTTTTCTTTCCTTCTTTAGAAATTTCTTTATCTTGTTGTTTATTCAAATTTCTTTATCAAATTTTATTTTTAAATATTTGATTAATTCTTTTGATATACAATGATAAAAAATATCAATATTATTAATACTTATTAAAAAATAATAGTTAAAATTCTAATTATTCTATTCCAATATTTATATTATTTCATAATCACATACAATATAAATTGATTATGACTTCTCTAAATGAAAAACACCAGAAACAATGGTTAATATTGCACCTAATAATAAAACTCCAAGAATTACATCTGGACTAATATCATCAAGGGAAATAAAATTAAAAATTGTACCTATTGTCCATACTAGGAAAAAAATACCAAAACATATTAAAATTCCCCCAAAAAATTTAGATAGTCTATAAATCAAAGATAAGACTTCCAATCTATGAATTCGACTTTCTTTATCTCTTATCTCTTTTTCTTGGTTCTCTAAATCTTCTTTTAATTTTAAAAATATTTTACGAGAATCGCTCATGCTACCTTCTATTCTTTCATTAGCTGTAATTAATCTATTATGTTCTTCTTCGACGCTTTTTAGTTTTTCATTAATAGCTTCTAATCTTTCTTCTCTTTGTTCATGCTCTACTGTAGATCTTTCTATAGATTCTTTTAATTCATTTAATCTTTTTTCATTTGATTCGATAAATTCTTCTTTATTTGAAATTTCTTCTGTAATATTTGTCAATTTTACTTTAGCTTCTTGTATACGAGATTCGAGATTTACAACGTGTTGTTGTTTTTCAGTCATTTGATATTTATATTTTTCTAAAAGCTCTTCATAGGTTTTTCTTTGTTCTTTCATTTCAGGAAATCCTTGATTATATTGTTTAAGCTGTTCCTCCAGATCTTCTAATTTTATTTCTTTTTTCTCTAATTGTTCACTTAAAAGTTTTAATTCATCTTCTTTTGCATTAATTAAATTATTTGAGTGGTCTAATTCAATTTTATTCTTATCAATAGATACTTTTATTGCTTCACTTTCGGCTTTTAAACTTTTTATTTTCTTTTCCAAAGCATCTGCTTCTTCTCGCTGTTTTTCTATTTCTTTTTCATTTTCATTAATTTCATCCCTTAATTTAGCGGCTTGATTTCGAAGTTCATCTTTATTTGCTACTTTTTCTTTAACATTATCAGAAAGAACAATTAAATCTACTTGTCTTTGTTCATAATTTTTAACAAGTTGTTCATTATTCCTTAAGAGTTCTTGATACTGTTCTTCTAGATTTTCTCTACTTTCTTTTATAATCTCAAGTCTCTCTTCTAAGCTCTCCAATTCTTCGTTTTTATAGCTATATCTTTCTTCTAAAGCACTTATAGTTTCTTGGAGTGCTTCTCGATATTGATCTCTATTTTGAATTTTTTTTTCAATTGTTTGAAGTTGTTCTTGCGCTTCTTTTATTTCTTCACTAATCTCTTCAATAGCTTTTTTACCAATATCTTTCTTTTCTATCTTTTTTTCAATTTCATCTATGCTATCTTCGAATGTCCTCAAATTTTTATCAATAATATCTCTTGAATCTTTTGCTTTAGTCAAAAAATCCTTATCGATTTTTTCAACTTCCTTCTCTATCTTATCATTCTTTTCTTCTTCGTTAAATTCGTCAGTCATTTTATTTTTGCTTGCGGATTTTAAATTTTATATAATTTATCCCTATAAATAAATAGGGTTTAAGTTTTTAATAATTAATTTTTATTTATATATAGAAAAAAGATTATCTTTTCTCTAGATGATTGTTTATACAAATTATTTCTGTTATAAATAAAAAATCGATTCATAATAATCATCTAATTTACAAGACACCTAAGAATTATACCAATTTCTCTTATTTAAACCTTTTATTTTTTCAACTAATTCTTATAAAAAACCAGAATTTTTATCAATAAATATTTAAATTATGTTTTAGATTTTTGATAATAGACTGTCATAGCTATAGGTGAATATATAGAAATTAAAAAAAGTTATGGATTATTATTTTGAATAAAAATATGATATTCAAATTTTTATTTTTTTCCAAGATAAAGAAATCATACAATGATTAACTTCAATATTCTAAATGAAATCAATTAAAATTGTCCAATCATAATAAAACCAAATCTAGGACAACCAATACTTATAGATATTAGAAAATATGTTAGGAAAGATAGTGAGTTCATTAGAAATATTTCTTTTGATACAATCTTTCTGTGTAAATCAGATGTTTCAATAGAAAAAATAAAAGGAATTTTAGAATATAATTTATATTTACAACTAATTCTTAAAGACAGGGGATCTTATGATAAACGGCGAGGTGAGCTTTATAATTTAGAGATAATAAATATCTTAAAATTGAATTATATTAATTTAAATAAACCATTGATTTTACAAACCCAAGGAATAGGACCATTATCTTTAAAACTTAAACCAAAATCTCCAGGATTTCGAGTTATATCAATCAAAAAAAAACCAAATTTCAAGTTTTTCTGTTTTTTCATTATCCAAAAAAAAAAAAAAGATTATTATTATGTTTAATTATAATATCTTTCTTTAGTTCCACCTTTAATTAAAATAATAGCCCCTATGGTTGTGATGATTAATCCAATAGGTATCAATGTGGAAGAAACTCTCCTCCACCAATATATAAAATTGATTGCTACTGCTCCAATAGCTATGATACCAATAATAATCCATAATGTTCCTAATGATTGTGTATCTGCTTTGGTTTTACTTATTACACCAGTTATTATAGCTAGAGATGCAATAAACAAAATAGGAACTAATGCAAAATAATTTGGTATCTGAAAATAAAAACCAGTTTCAACTTTACTAGCATAAAATACAGTTTCAAAACCAAAATACCAAATAAATGAATTAAAATTAACATAACTTCTATAAATCTCAAAATATCCCGGAAGTGCGCAAGCAAGGAGGAGTATAATACCACCAGTAATGGAAAGATGTTCTTTTAAACTCATTGATAAATTATTTATTTTTATAGTGATTGAATTGGTATATATGTGCATTTCATAAACATAAAATAAAAATTTTTTTAATTTTCATTTATTAAATTCTTATCATCCAATATAAAGAATTGATTTATGCTATACCGATGTCTATAATACCAATAATAATCCATAATGTAGCTAAAGATTTTGTTTCTATTTTATCTTAACTTATTACTCCAGTTAATATGGTTGAAGAGCTGAAAATAAAATAAAGGGAAAAAAAATATTTTAATCTTTCTGTTGGATAATTAGTTTTTTTGATTATATCATAATTTAGATCCAATATAAATATGAAGTATTCCAACAATTATATATAATATTGGTGCTATTGGTATAAAAAAGACAACCCCTAAGCCAATTTCGCTCTCCTTTGTATAAATTCCAACAATCATTTCTAAAAATATATCCGCTATTTGGATAAGAATTAGTACTAATCCTATAATTTTGATTTTCTTTCCATTATCCAATTCATATTTTTTAGCTAAAAATAATATATATATTGAGAATATAAAGCTCACGACTCCAACGACAATTGTAATATAACCCGTATGAAATACCGCAGAGTTTCCCCAGGGGGGAGTCATTTCTAAAGCAACAAAGAAATACCAAGCTAAAAGGCTATGATCAAGCCATCCGCCTGCTGTAGTTCTCATAAAAAATACTGGAGTGAAAAAAGCTAAAATTCCGATAATTCCTGCTAAAAATCCTAATTTTCTCATTTCCATTTTAATTTTAACCTTATATTTTATTCAAACATTGAATTTAATGAATAACGTTGATAAAATACTATATTATTTAAAATTTACGAGAAATGATAGTCAGATATATGAATTCAATAAATATAAATGCATAACTATTGTAATTTTCATCTATTTAATTAGTATTATTGTTAAAATTATGGATAAATTAATGGATAAACAATAAAAACGTGTTTTATTTGTTATAATCTAAACAATTCTACATAATTTTATTTATAAAATTATTAATATATTGTAGAAATAGTTAAGTTTCTGCAATTAGTTATAATTTTAATATTGAAGGTTTTATTCAATTATAATATTTATAATAACATAGACTTTTTCTCAAGTATTAAATCATATCACATGGATATCATGCTCTTAAATAAGGTTTGATGAATCATTTAACAATATGAGATCACTTCAAATCACGAGGAAATCACCCGATCATGATGGATTGATCGACCTTTATAAAAAAGAAGAAAATCCACGGTTAAAAGAACGCTATCAAGCACTTTATTTACTATGTGAAGGAAATAATTGTACAAAAGTCGCAAAAATAATTAAACGATCTAGGAGAACGATACTTAATTGGCTTCATGCTTTTAATTAAGGGGGATTAGATGCGATGGCACCAATTCTCCCTCTTGGAAGATCCTCACGTCTTACAAATAAACAAAAAGCCATATTAAGAGAGGATATAATAACTCACCCACGAGAATTAGGCTACGAATTTAGTAATTAGGAAGCGAAGAGTGTAGCTTTTCACATAAATAATAAATTTGACGTGGAATTAGGGGCTCGACAAGCCCATAGATTGCTTCATGAATTGGGATTCACCCTCCAACGCCCAAGATATCGCTTTAAAAAAGCA
>CAZGJX010000107.1:0-13072 GCA_964525635.1 uncultured archaeon | reverse complement strand
GATTATAAAAAAAGGAATAAGTATCAGAAAACACTTAATTCGTTATAAATAAATAAAAATAAAATAAGAAATCTTCCTAAATCAATAGGAAACCTTAGATTATTAGAAAAGTTAGATTTACAAAATAATAGAATAATATATCTCCCGGAGACTATAGTTAAACTAACTAAACTAGAAAAATTAAATTTAGGCTATAATAAAATAATAGAACTACCTGGACAGATTGGAAATCTACTTTCATTGAAATATCTAGATTTATCCTTTAATTACTTAAAATTATTACCTAAATCAATTGCTAAATTAAGATCATTGGAATCTTTATCAATAAATGATAATAAATTTGTTATTTTACCAAACTCAATAGAAAATCTTAAATCTATAAAAGATTTAGATTTTACTACAAATTCTATAGCATTTATTCCACAGTTTATTTTAGATTTACCATATTTGGAACAGATAGGGATTACTAATGAGGCAACTATAGGAGAAGAAAATAAAAAAAGGATAAAGAAGTTAAAAGAAAGGGGTGTTATAATAAATTGGAGATTAAAGGATACAGGATAAGACTTATAGATATATTTCAAATATCATGCTATGCTCCTAAGCAATATAATAAAAAAAATCTTTTTTCTTTTTGAATAGTTATTAAATTTTATGTATAATCCCCGCTTATTTAGATTTAATATTTAAAGATTTAACAATCTTCTTACATAAATTTACTCCTAATCCTGTCTTTCTATGTAATAAATAGGGATTTATATTCGTAATTTGAGAAGCAGTATGGTATCCTGCATTATAAAGAACTCTTGCTCGCATACGTGCAACATTTTCTAATCTCAGAACAAGATCAAATAACTCTTCTCTAATTCCATAATGAATACGTATCCTTAATGTTTCTGACATTTCACCAATCAAAATCATATTATCCCGAATATCTTGCCCTGAAGAACTTAAGTGAATAGCAATAATCCCGATAAACGTTATTATTCGCTCAATATTGTCTTTAAGAGAATATAAGTCTCCTGCCATAACATTATGTCGTTCTAAAATGCTATCGATAGGTTCCTCATCAGTCCATTCTAAAATAGGTTCTAACATTTTATGATTTTTTACTCGATTTTCAGCAATCAGAATTTCATATGCTCCTTTTATTAAATCTTTGTAAGAAGTTATCTCTTTTTTTTCTAATTTATTACGGATGAGTACTCCTGAAGCGGGATATAAATAGAGTCGAATGATAAGTTTCCCAAATTGAGAGCATTTTATCAAATTCTCTTGATTTGATAATAAAAGTCCCTTTTCAAATAAATAACTGAGAATGTATTGATTCTTTATAGACTTTGGAATAATATTATTGATATGTTTTTTAATGTTTTTATCAGAAAATTCGAGTAAATATATCAAGAACTCTGTAATATGGTCGCAAAATTCAAATGTAAATTTCTGCTCAGCAAAGTTATCTGATAGACCATTTTCAAACCCACAAGAGCATTTAATCCCATTATCTATATCAAATTCAGTGAAAAACACCCCAAAATCAGTTTTGACATATCCCGATATGTTCCCTGAATTTAGTTTTGTTATTTTAATTTCCGATTGTTTCCTTTTAATTTGCTCAATTCTGTGTGAGTTAGAATGTAATTTCAAAATATTTGACGGGCTAATTTCTTTTATCATTAGAAGTTGATCAATTGGTATTTGAATTTGTTTCATTTGATTTTTCATAATAAACCAAAAATACGTCTTCTCAAAAAACTCCTTTAATTGTAAAAATGTTATATTCACTTCTTCATATACTCGAAGTAAGACTTGCTCTTTAAGGGTATTAATGGTGTTTAAACCTGAACCGAGATTCCCATATTTAGGGAGCAAGAGTTGATGCTCATAATCGCAAGTAAAATAATGGTCTTCAATCCAAGATTTTTCTTCAAAATTATTTACTAATATAATCCCATGACCAATTGAATCAAGTCCAGGTCGTCCTGCTCTTCCAAGCATTTGAAACACCTCGTTTGAAGAAAATGGTTTAAAATAGGAAAATCCATCTCCATTTTCATGAAATCCACTATAATTCTTTATGTTTTCTGCGGTGGTTGTAAATTTCTTAAAATCTTTTAATATAACTAATCTTGCGGGTGTATTCACTCCCGCTGAAAGAGTGGTCGTGCAACAAATGACTTTAATAACTCTTTTCCTATAATAATCTTCTATAAGTTTTCTTTCTTTCGGTAATAATCCTGCATGATGGAATGCGACACCATTTTTTATTATTTTCTGTAAATCATGGTGCCCTCCTCTTATTTTCTTTAGTCTCTTTTCAATTCTCCATATCTTTTTTTTTTCATTCTCCTCTAAAAGATTTTTTACAATATTTTTAATTAATATAGCTGTATCCAACGTAGCTCTTCTTCTATTTAAGAAAATTAAAACCTGCCCTTTTTTCTTAAGAACTTTATTAACAATGCGCTTAATAGTAGAATCCTTATTTTGACTAACTTCAATATGATAATGTAAGGGAACTGGTCGTAAATCTGATTTTATAAGTATAGTTTTATTTCCCAGAGAATTTAGCCAAGAATTAAAGAACTCAGGATTTGCAATAGTTGCTGAAAGTCCAATAATTTGAGGATTATGTAAAAATTTATTTATCCTCACTATTAGAGATTCTAGCCTTGGTCCTCTAGATTCTTCTCCAATGATATGAATTTCATCAATAATAATCGTTGATATTTTGAAAATCCATTTCTTATCATAAAAATTTCTAATTAGAGAATCCATTTTCTCATAGGTCGAGATAATAATATCTGCTTTTTTTAGTTTAGAATCATCTATATCAAAATCCCCAATTGATAATTCAATATTTAGCCCAAATCTGGAATAACTCTTTTTCAAATGGATATATTTCTCTGTTGCGAGTGCTTTAAATGGAACAAGATAGATTGCTTTACCAAATCCATGAAAAGTATTATGAACAGCAGAAATCTCACCAATTAAAGTTTTTCCACTTCCTGAAGGAGCGCATACTAAAAAAGAAGTCCTAAAAAATAATCCCTTTATTATAGCTTCTTTTTGAATATCTCTAAGTTCAAAAATTTTGGATTCAAATAAAACTCGTAGAATACGCTCATCTGTTATAAGTTTAAAAATTTCCTTGTCTTTATGCTCCTCTATTTTTTCTCCATTCTTTTGCTCGGAAAAATCGTATATTGTAATTATTCGATCACTTTCGTTATTATCATATAAAATAATCTATCATCGCTCTCTATTTAAAGAAAAAAAGAGGGGTGCGTACAAAATTCAGTGATGGAAGAATATATTCTTTTATTAAATTATAATTTTAGGAGAAATATTCTAAAATAAATCAATTTATGCATTTTTATCACTAACATTTGTACCTACCCAAAAAGAGATTGAATTTTTCATTTAGAAGTCATGATTTTTACAGTAAAAAGATATCATTACTCTGGATTTTTTCTTTAAATAGATCCATATTAAATTATAGTTCGACTATGACAAAAGTAATTGGAGGTATCTCTAATAGTATTCTTGAAGATGAATGGGATTTAGATTTTTGCCTAAAAATGACAAAGCAAACCCTTGACAGTTCTGATTATGAACAAACAATAAGTTTGGCAAATAAAGGTCTCAAAATTGCTAAAAAATTCAGTAAATCAATATATATCAAGGAATTTGAAAAAATTTTAAGTGATATAGAAAAAATCCAGAATATAGACAATCAAATTTACCCTAATTCCTCAGAATTCCTTAAGATAAAAGGTATTGGAAGTTCAATAGCAGAAAAACTATTTGATGCGGGATATAGTTCAATTAAGGATCTAGCTAATGCAGATCTTGATAAATTATCTGAAGTAAAAGGTATTAGTATTAATAATGCTCAGAAATATGTAGATTTAGCGAAAGAAATTATGAAAAATGTAAGAGAGGCTAAAAATATTGAATTTAATGAAGAAAATGAAAAATCTCAAAATAATAATAACTCAACTATTAAAGATTTAGGAGAATTTGTAATACCAAAAGAAGTCAATAAACTTAATGGAAGTAATAATAAATATTCAATAAAACAACAGGAAATAGATACAAATGAAAGCAGTATAGAAAATGTGACATATAATAGTAATATTCAAATAAATCAAGGAAAACAAATTTCCAATAGAGAATTTGTAGAGATTTGCCAACAGCTTACTCAAAATGGGTATTATATTATTAAATCTATTAAAGATATTGCGGGATATGATATTCTTCCAATAAAGTTAATTAAAATAAATAAATATGAGACTATTATACTTCTATTTCCTATCAGGATCTGTGATTTTAACCATTCACTCATTATTTCCGAAAGTAATGTAATAATTGAAGGTAAAGAGAAAGATCAAGAGGATTTAGCTTATAAACAACATGAAGTCCATTTGTTAAATGATACTCAAAAGAACAGTTACAATAATTTATATAATAACGGCTCTCTATTCAAGTTTATAAAAAAATATCTAAATAATGATTTTCAGGTGGAATTTAGGACTAATACAGATCTCTACTTTCATTCTGAATTGACTGAGTATAAGATATTTATCTCTCCCATTTATTTATGCCAACAACAACCTCGGTGTATTGAAAAAATCATCCCTTACCCTTATCAAAAAACAACTAATATTCATTTTATATCAAAAAGAGATTTACTTAACTTCGTAGATTTTACTGAAAAGGAGCATAGATTAATTAGAAAATATGAAAGCGGGAAGAAACCAAAAATTTCAAAAGAGACAATCAAGAGTAATCTTATAAATACACTACAGAGATATTCAATCCCTTTTCTTAGTCTGGGAGTATTATTGTACCTAATATATCCATATCTTGTTGATTTCACTCATATTATAATTGGATTGGGGTTGGGTATTGTTTTATCATATTCAATATTGCTTGTGTATTATTATCTTAACTATAAGAGGGAGCTCGATAATCTAGATAGTTCTCAAAAATCGGTTATAAATCAAAAAAAAGCAGATCTTGATGAGATTGATATAGAGCTTATAGCACAGGAGTTAAATAATGAAGAAATGGAGCAATTTCTCTATGAATGCTTTGGAAAGACTCATACATTAAATGAAGTTATCTTAAAGGAGGAAAAAGCTATAAAGAAAAATATTAAGAATGATGATAAAAGTGATTATAAAGATAAGATTCAAAAAGTTCAAATTGAGGAAACTATTTCTGAGAAATCTAAAAAAGATAACTTGGTAAAGAAATATATGGATTTTTTAGAAGATTAGATGCTTTTTTTAGGTACTAAAATTAAGAAAAAAAAATTAAATTTTTGAATATTTCTTTTTGATGATAATTATTGAAATACTTCCAATTGAAATGATAAGTATTAATATATTAAATCCTGCAATTCCAGAATTAGATTCCGTAGTTCCAGTAGTCCCAGTAGTTCCAGTTGTTCCAGAATTATTCTCTATTTCAAAATCATAGCTCACATCATAAATACCAGATCCAGATGAATCAATAATCCATATAATATAATGGTTATCGCTATCTAAATCATTTGGAATTGCCCATGAAAATGATCCAACATTATTAATATCCAGAGCTATATCCTGAACATAATTATATTTCCATAAATATAGTTTGATATCCACAGAGGTTATACTCCCTAACCATGTCCATATAATATCATAACTATTACCCGCCTGCCATACTTCTGATAATGTGGGACTGGTAATCTGAATTGCATCATGATTAAAGAAATATATCCATCCCATTCCAGCAACAATATCATTTCCATCTGAGGAAATTGATACGTAAAAATTTCCTACACCATCACCCATATTATTAAAAATCCATAATGGAGTGGAACTTGATCTCACATAATAATAGACTTTTTGACCTGAACAAACAACGATATAATTCCCATTAGAGGATATTGCTACTGAGTGAGGATGAAGATCCGTTTCCCATAAAGGAGTTGAACTTGTCCTTTCTAATAAAGTAGGTCCACTATTACCATCTGTAACAATGTAATTTCCATCAGATGAGATAGATACCATAGAAGTATAAGTATCATACTCCCATAAGGGAGTGGAACTTGTTCTTTCAAAAAAAAAGAGCCCATCACCACAAGCTGCAGCAATATAATATCCATCTGAGGAAATATCGGTGTCCCATATAAGATTTCCAATTGATTGTATCCATAATGGAGTTGAGCTTGTCCTACTAAAGAAATAAACTGTTGGTTCAGCACCTACTACTATATAATCACCATTAGAGGATATAGAAATTGTTTCTGGGTAAGTTCCCCAAGACGTATCATAACTCCACAATGGTGTGGGACTTGCTTTATTAAATAGATATACTTGATCGCTAACTCCTCCTAATACTGCAATGTAAGCCCCATCAGAAGATATATCAATTCGGTAAGAAGGAGTATTATTATTCCATAAAGGAGTGGAACTTGTTTTATCAAATAAATAAATTCCCCCACTACTAGCTACTGCAATATAACTTCCATCAGAAGAGATTGCAACTTCACTGACTTCACCTGTCTCATAGCCCCATAGAGGTGTGGAACTTGATTTTTCATATAGATAGACATAATGATCAGTTTGACCTACTATTATGTAATTTCCATCAGAAGACATTGCTATTGATTCAGTCAAATAACCCTCATAATCTGTACTCCAAATAGGCATATTACTTGTTTTTAACGTATCATCTATTAATGTATCATTTTCCTGAAAATTCGATTGATTGCTATTAAAATATGAGCTTAGTTGTATAAAATATCCAGTTAAGAAAAAGACACCCAAGATAAGAAAAAATTTCACAATATACTTGTTTCTAACTTTTCCTAATTCTAACATAAGAATCAGAATTTTATGATATACTTATTATTAACCGAGAACTAATATTTAATCTTTTATATTCACAATCATATTAAGGTTAAAAAATAAGAGAAGATTGGATTAGATTATAATCAAAATCTATATTAAACGACCTTAAGGGATATAAATAGTAATTGGTCTAAAATGTTATAATTACAATATCATCTTTTTCTATAGAATGAAAAAACTAATTTTGGGTGCGTACAAAATTCAGTGATGGAAGAATATATTCTTTTATTAAATTATAATTTTAGGAGAAATATTCTAAAATAAATCAATTTATGCATTTTTATCACTAACATTTGTACCTACCCAGATTTTTTTCTTTAAATAGTTTTGTCTCATTTGGATCTAATTATGAAAGCACAACTAATTTTCAAATTAACTTTTTTTATCGGAGTCTGCCTTTCTTTTCTTTCTCTGTTTGTAGACTATTATAGTTATCAGGGTTTTGAAGATGGGGAATTAGTTCTCTCATGGAATCTAAACCTCTTTTTTAGCTGGACAACACAATTAAATAATCAAAGAGGGTATAATGATCTATTAAAGCCCCCCGAATTGGAGATTCCTATTGAAATCCATATAATATTCATTGTCTTATTAGTTGGCTCGGTGTTTGTTGTTCTTTTTAAGGATGTTATAAGCGCTAAAGATTATATCGCTTTAAGACCGTATGTATATGTTCTTTTAACGTTTGTTTTATTCATTGGATTTTATATATTTATCATACCCGCTTTTTACTTAATCTCAAATGGTCTGTATTTTCCTATAATCACCCTTTCAGATGAAGATATAGGGATAATATATTTCAATTTTATCAATATTGGTTATTACTTACAATTTATTTCATTTATCCTTGTATTTCCTTATGTAGCTCTATATTTCCACACAGTTCAAAAATATGAAGTTGATCATGAGGATTCCGAGAAGATTATTAAAGACTTTTTAGCAAAAGAGAATGAAGATCTTGATTTTGATAAATTCATTGCTGAGGAGGATATACGAAACCAATTTAAAAAGATGCAGAAAAATGAAGAATTAAAAGTAAAGACTCAAATTATACGAGAAGGGGGGATTTAATTGATTTCAGAAGAGTTAATTGATCATAAGCTCAAGGAATTAATTAGAGTGTGTAAGAAGTCTCAAAACTATAGAAAATTAGCAGTTGCCTGTTTTATTTTGCTAAGTAACCGGATGAACGAGATTGGTCTAAAATTAGGAATAAGGTCGCGCAATAGAAAAGATGATGAGAACATCTATGAATATATGACATTAATTAATAAAATATCTCAAGATAGTTTTAATATTATATTTTTTAATCAGGAACTTGTAAAAGATTGCAAACGAATTGAACTTATATTTCTAAGAACAAAAGGCCAATTAAATTTGCAACAAGTCTCAGAGGCGTTTGAGTTATATTATGATATAAGAAAGCTAGAGGTTCCAAATCTCCATAAGAAAATTGATAAAAACCTTCTGAAAGGAGTAAGTGAGGTTGCTTCCTATTCAAATTTATTTTCAAATAAAGGAAGCCATCAAGATTCCAATCAAGTCAAAAATTTGATTCTGTACAAAATAGCAAAAAAAGAAGAAAAGGTGAGGAATCAGTTAAATAAACAATACTCTCCAGAATTATTTGAATCTGCTATCGCATTACAGCAAGCTAAAGCCTCTTTAGAGAGAAATAATGGAAATAAGATAATAATTCGAGGAACTCTAAAAGATAGTCTTATATTCAAAGATTCTCAGTATAAGCTTTTTGGATTCTTTCTTCTTGGTATTTTTATTACTTTCTTTTTATTTGGGATCACTATGGTCTATGAAGCTATGGAAAATCCCCTAATATTAGAGGGCTTAGGCTCATTTCTATTAATGATCTTTGGATTATGCTTGCTTATATTTTTTATTTATTGGAATTATTTCTTAAAGGAGAGGAGATAAAAATGTCAGGACCGATAAACATATACAATGATGAAGAGGAAAATCAAGAAGGTAGAAAGGTATATCTCTGGCAGGAATCAAAGAAGAGTTATCTAAACATATGGTATAAAATCCCATCATTAAAAGATATCAATTTAAGATTTGTAATTATACAAGCTCTATTTTTATTGGGTTTAATGGTACTTTTCTATTATCTTATATATTTACTCTATGAAAGTTTAATTCATTCATTATTTATTACTTTTATACTTGTTATATCATTTTTAATTATCTTTAGGGATAATTTCTTTTCCTTTTATTTCTCTTTTAGGAAATTTGGAAAGGTATATCCCTTTAAAAATTTAGATTTCTGGAGAACTGACAAAGATCCATACACAATAATTATCTCTAATAAGAAGGATTTACGACACATAGGGATTCGTATGTTCAAAATTGGGATAATTGCTGAAAATGTAAAGCCCAATTTGAATAATTTTATGAAATCACTAAGTATTGTAAAAATACCCTTCAGTTATCAAATAATTCAAACTCCAATCATCAAAAAAGGATCTGAAAAAATAATAAAAACATCGATATATTTTACGATTTCTTATTATATTGATGGATTTCTCAATGAGAATAGGTTTGATATTATAAGAAAAGCTTTAGAGATCTTTTCACATTCGTTCAAAAGTACTTGCATTGCTAATTTACCCCACTATAGGATTGATTCTCTTTCTGACAATTCATTAATAGAGGCGATTCAGACAATATCATTTGGTAGAGAGTTGGATTATAAAAAAGAATCTTACAAGAAATCATTTTCTAAAAGTTCATTTCTAAAAGGGTTAATGATAATTATTATTATAGTCTGCTTAGACTTTTTATTTTTTAACTTAAAAATTAATTTTATAATTATTCTTAACGCAAATGTAATCTGCTTTATTATAATTTTAGTCTTATTTTGGAGAGAAGCCCTCTATTTACTATACCAAGGCGTTCTTTTTAAAGATCATAAAGAAGTGATATATCCATTTCAGTCGTATAAATTTTATTTCTCGCGAAATGTAAGCGACTCCATATTTGTTCATGCAAATAATAGAACTCTCTTTGCATTAAAATCATTTAATGCACAATTTGCCGATGTTCCTCAATATTATGGAAGTGATAATAAATTTATCGCAAATTTAGATAAATTTTATCGATCTATGGTAAGCCAACAAATCCCCTTCACCTATACGGCGATTATCTCTCCCATTAGTTTTCTCAACTTCATGAAAGAAGGTTCTAAGAAACTAAATACCTATGCTATAAAAGAGCTTTTGCAACGAAATACGGATGTCAAGAGAGAACAATGGATTATCATGCGTGGCGGTATATGGAGAACATGCTTATTATATACAATATCTGAGCATCTCTCCCTGAATAAAATAACTATTGAGAGCCTCAAGCAAATGGAAGAAAAATTGGCATTACAATGTGCTCATTTTTATAATATTTTCATAGCTAACCTAACAAATTATCACTTAATTGAGTTGAAGAAAAACAACTTGGTAACAGCAATTATAGGAAATAGCCTAAAAAATAAATTCTTCCGAAAGGCTGGCACACATTTTAATTATCTATTACTTCAAGGAAAAACTATTGCTAATTTAATAGAAATAGCAAATGAATTTAAAAAGGGAGTTGAGACGAAGATTGCCGCTGAATTTATCTCTCCACTTGAGCTTGATAATCATATAATTATTGGTAATACTATTAACACCGAATTTTTAGAACAGGAGATTCCAGCAGGATTTTCTCATGAACAATTGAAGAATTTACTGATAACAAATGGAACTTTTCTAAATAGAGAATATTTGCTCATGAAAATAGTCTCCCAATTAATAATGAAGAAGATGCCTTCTATTGTGTTTGATTATACAGGTAATTGGTCAAAACTATTACACTATTTCCAAGATAGTCAATATGAAAATGATCTCCTTTATTTCAGCCTCGGTAAATCATTTCGCATAAAATTAGAAACTGCTGATATTTTATATGATAAAAAAAATACTGACTACTTGGATCTCATTATTGATGCATATGGAATGGCATTTAAACAGGAGCATAAAGCAATGAATACATTGAGAAATTCCATAAAGGAAGGGTATGGTGTTGATGTTAACACATTAGGAGTGGATCGAGATTCTGAATGGAAGAATGATTCTCATTATGATTCAGTTAGAACATTATTTACAGAACTTTCTGATCAGACTTTAATATTTCAAGATGAGGCAGAAATATATGAAGAAGATATAATGCCACACCAATTCTTAACAGATGAAAAGACGATAATCATCGATTTGTCTATTTTAAATGATTTAGAGCAAAAATTATTCATTTCTTTTGCAATCCTCTCTAAATTTATTCATTACATTAAGCAATCTGATGATTATTATGAAAAAATATGTGTTGTCCCTAATGCCGATATTGTTTTTGATAATCATTATATAGAAAAGCATGCAAATTATAGTAAAATATCAAAATTTACCGAACCTTTAATGAGCAAGGGATTTGGAATGATCATCTCTTCAAATCAGATCAAATTTCTTCATCACAATACGTTTAATTACTTCAATAATATTATAACCTTTAAAGCAACAGATAAAAAAGATTTAGCTATTTTAAAAAATCAGATGAACTTGCAAGAGCTTCATGGTCTTGGATATTACAGTGCGGCCAGAAAGGATTCATATCAAATTGATTATCTCTTTGGACTAAAAGATAATGAAATAATTATTAAACGATATGATACCAATCAATCATTTCCGGTGGTAATTGATTGGAAAAAAATAAAGGAAATAGATATTCCAAGTTATAACCATGTTATTGAACATATGGAGATACAAGGATATAATTTACGGGAAAAAGAAAGCATATTGCTAAAAATAGCACAAAAATCTTTATTACAATCTCATTTTGGAAATTATATAATCTTTCAAGATGAGATCATTAAATTTCTGCAAATCTTGGGAAAAATTGATACTATAGGAAATCTCTATGAAAGCAAAATTAAAGAAGAATTACTGAAGATAATCTATCCGAAAGCATCTCAAAAATTCTCAAGGAATAAAAGCAAGATAAAGAGAATAAGAGATAAGATCTATGCTCTCTTAATTAAGTATAGGTACCTTGTCGAGAGCCATCCGAGTAAGGCAAGTGGATCGCAATCAATCCGTACTTCCTATTCTATTGGACCTCAATATGATGTCTCTTTAAAAGACTATTTTGACTCTCGCGGTGATGATAAAATAAATGTCTCACCTGTTGTAATTCAAAATGAATCTGGAATTGATTATGAATTAGAGAAAGTAAATGCTCCTATAGAATTCTCAAGAGAAGTAATTAAAATTAATCAGGCAAAATTTAAAAAAAAGTTGATTGAACATTTAAACAGAGATTATTTCTATGATTTATCTGAGATCAATAGTGCTATGAAAAAGGATGATTTGAAGCAAGCATTAATTCTCCAGAGAGATATTCTAAGGAAGCTTCTTATGAATCTTTACTGTGAATTTCATCCTGGTGATCCAAATAAGATAACTAATATACAAGTAGAAAAAGCGATGATCTTCTTTTTGGATAATTTAGGGAATTCATTCACAAAAGACTTTTTAGTATATCTACTCAACCTAAGTAAGCTTGAAGAAATGGAAGGACTTGATTTAGAAGCTAAAATTAGAGAGAATTTCAATATATTGTTAGAATTTTTCCATCAATTACAACAAGAGATATTATATAAATAAATTAAGAGGATTTACAATGGAGAAAAATGAATTATTAGCAGAATATCTTGAGAAAATTGTTTTTAATGAATTAGATTTAAGAAGTCTAAAGCATAGCATTGAAAACATAGAAATTAATAAAGAAGAAAAGAAAGAGTTGATAAAAATATTTATTTCTCATTTAGCTATTATGTTTGAGAAGTTAAATGAAAAATTACCCTTCTATTTTGAAAGTTACTTAGTAAAACTTAATATTACTAATCCTTTAAAGGAGATTGACACTGAAAATACAGATCTATCTAAGATAAAAACAGAGTTAAATGAAAAAAATAAGTTTCTTACTGAGGTAGGATTTCGAATTAACACCATTTATAAAAAACTCCTTTAATAAACAAAGTACCTCACTCTAAATTATTAAAATTCTTTCTTTTTTATTTATTTTTTTTTTCTTCACATATTTTAAATCATAATCTTTATTAGCACATGCCT
>CAZGJX010000106.1:0-13240 GCA_964525635.1 uncultured archaeon | reverse complement strand
GTAAAAGATATTAGATCCCTATTTTCTAAAAATTTTCTGAACATGGTTACATGTTGGACAATACCTTACTTTGATGAAAATTTCTTTAGAGACCTTTATAGTCATCGTCAAAAACTCACAAAAGATTCTGTTAGAAAGATTTTCGAAGCAGGTGGATTATATACTATCGGAAGTGCAGAACCTTCTCATCTCTGGTCAGTTGAAGACCTTTTTTCTTATTTTACGAAACATATGAAATCAGAAATGAGGAGTGAAGATCAAATTAGCTTATTTTCAACTTACACAGAGCTTCTATCTATTGAATTACTCTATATTATAGATCCAAGAATTTACATTCCCCCTAAAGATATTGTTAGTGATATGAAAAAATATGAGGAGGCTGACCTATGGTATCAAAAAGATAATTTTATTGATAAAAATAAGGTTCTTCATGAAATAATTCCAGAAATAATAAATAAAAATCAAATACCTAACGAAATATTTTCAAAAGATGTTCTCCTCAAACTGAATAGATATTTCATTGAATTTTCCGACAGTTGTTCTCCTGAAGATTCTATAATGTATTGTAAGGTTTTTATTTATATCGCTTATCATGGAGCTTATGGTGGACAAATTCCTGGAATTCGTGAAGGAGCATATAGTGTAGAAGCATTGGAGAGAGAGCTTGATGAACTCTTTGAATATGCTTCTCAATGTACCTAAACATTTTGAATTTTAGATATCTATAATCCAAAATTTGGTTATGGGTTCATATTTTTCAATGTAATTTTCATTGAAATCTGACGTTGAATTTGTCTATTTCGAAAATCAAATTTCATAGAATTTAAAATTTCTTTATTATATAATTTTTCTATTATATCTTGAAATTAAGAATCAACTAATTTTCTCTCTTTTATAAATTTCCTAAAAACTTAGGTATCTTATCAAAAAATTTTTTAATTTATATTCATCCCTCCAAAACTTAATGATATGACTGAGATCACTTATTAACGTGAGTTTTGCAAAACAGTTATTTCGCACCCATTTTCCATTAAAAAAATCTCTTTTTCCATGAAAAAAGTCCATAATTATTATTAAATAAATGTTTGGTTTCTAACCCAACTTTTTTATATGTAAAGCAAGATATTATTTATCAAAAATTGGACTAAAGAAATAATATAAAAAAATAAAATTTTAATCAATAAATATATCCAATTAACGTTGATTTATGAAAGGTATAAAAAAATGGAAAAAATATTAATTATTCATAATTCTCGATTTGGGAATTCAAAATGTGTAGCACAAACGATTTCTGAGGGTCTTAAAAATGATTTTGAAACGAAAATTGACCATATAAATGATATTGACTTTGAGCGTGATATAAATAGTCTTTATGGACTAATTATCGCTACTCGGATTATTTCATTAAGACCAAATTTTAAAATAAGGAAATTTATAAAAAAAATTGATTCTTATAGAAAAAAATCTATACCTAAAACGGCAGTATTCTACATGCATGAAATGAAATGGAGAGAAAGATTCAAGAAAGGAATGGATAAAACGTTAGAAAAATTAAATAATATAAAAAATATATCTCCTGAGTATCTAGAAGTAAGAGTTGATGGAAATAGAGGTCCCATTATGGAAGGACAAGAACTAAAAATTAATGAATATATTAATAACCTAAAGATATTTTTAAAAAGTTAATTATTATAGAGGGTAGAAAAAAAATGAAGAATGTATATATTATTCATAATTCCCTTTATGGGAATTCAAGAATTTTAGCAGAAGAAATAGCTAAAGGCCTCACCAAGAAGTTTGATGTTAAAGTTAAACGAATAGGTAATTTTAATCTTACTAATGATACAGATAACCTTTATGGGCTCATTTTAACTACTAGAATAATGCAATTTGGAGTAGATAGAGAAATGAAAAAGTTTGTTGAAGAAATAGATACTAATAGAAAGGGACCAATTCCTAAAACTATAATATGTTATACTCATAGATTAAAACCCAAGAAATTATTTAAAAGGGGGATGGTGAAAACAATAAGAAATGCAAAGAATATCGAAAATGTTTATTCAGAAGTTTTAGAAGTAAAAATGAAGAGTATGAAAGGGCCTGCTGAGGAGGGACAAGAACAAAAAATACAAGATTTTATCAATAATATTAAAGTCTATTTAGAGGATTAATAATATTTTTTTATATAAATGTTTGGTTTCTAACTCAACTTTTTTATTTAAAAATATTGAATATAAATCTTAAGAAATATAGTCAATTGACTTTATATCTTTTACCTATAATTTAGAGATAAAGCAATATTGATAATTCTTTCTGTTAATTATTTTAATCTTTTCAATCTTTAGCAAATTAGAGCTTATAGCCCCTAATAACGTGTTTTGCAAAACAGTTATTTCACGATAACTATCTTAAATATTAAAATATGACGTTTCTAAAAGTTATATTAAATTAAAAATCTTTTTACTCAAAAAAAACCCCAATAATTAAATAATCAACTTCGAGAATACATTATTTTTCGAGTTAAATCAACAAATACATCTTCAATATTGTTAATATTATTTATAGTGGCTTTATAATAGATACTACTAATTTTTTCTATAAATTCCTGAATATCTGTATTATCAATTCTTATATCTGATTTTTCTGATAAATCTGCATTGATTCCTATAATGATAAAATACCTCTTATTATTGACATAATCATATATCTCTAAAATCCTTTTTTTAATGATTTCAAAACTCTGAGGTTTTTTTAGATCAAAAATAAATATACATCCAAAAGCTCCTCGATAAAATGTACTTTTTATAAATTTATTCCTATAACAATTTTCAGGTGTATCTATTAAGATAATTAAAAAAAATTATATAATTATTTTAGAATCCTTTCTCTTTGAATAAAATATATTATTATAGAAATCAATGTAATCATACTTATAAGCAATATATATAATTCAAATCCAGGAATATTATTTGAGGGATGAGATCTCGGTAAAATTTTGATAATTACTTCATCGAAAACAGATTCACCACTATTATCAAAGACTACTATTGTATAATTATAATCTCCTAGAGATAATCCATCAACATTAACAATTATATGATCTCCAGAAATCCATATTCCACTTAATATTTCAGATCCATTTTCATATACAATATAATTTAAAGGATTGTCATCTATTACTGTCCAGTTTATTATATTCCCAGTTTCTCCCTCAATATACTCAATATCTAAGGGAGAATTAATAAAAGGTATTAGATTTGCTTTAACAATAACATTAACACTATCATTTACTAATCGTCCCTTTGTATCATTAAGAATAATTTTATAAGTATGTATTCCAACAGATAATCCTTCAACATTAACGTTTATGGGTTCTCCAGAAATCCAAGTTCCATTTTCTATTATTGTATCATCTTGAATTATTAAATAATAATGAGGATTAAAGTCTGTGGGAATCCAAGAAATTTGGCTTCCTGTTTCACCTTCTACATAATTAATATCATCAGGTGAATTCAAATTTGGATAAAGATCTACGTTAAAACCAATCAAATCTGTTTGATAATAAAATCCATCCAAATCCCTACCAAATACTTGTATTGTATGATACCCGTCATTTGGAAATGGAATAGTTTTATTGCCCAATATAGTCCTATTTACTTGTCCATCTAAAGAATATGCATACCATTCTAACATAGTAATATTTACAAAACTGATTAAGAGGCCCTCATTTTGATTATCACCAATATTGTAATTAGAATCCCATGAATATCCAATAGCATCAATATAATATTTATAATCCTTTATGATATCACGAGTAATTAAATCAAAGTACTCCACATTAGAAACATCAATATAAAAAGAATATGGACCATATTTTACTCCATTTACATAGATATAGAATTTATACGGAGCTAATCCCTGATATAATCCATCTCCACATTCAAAATCCACTCTTATATGATACCATGTATTACTTGAAATATTTTGAATATCGTTCCAAGAATCATTATTGAATTGAAGGCGTCCTGCCCCTGTAGCAATCATAATCGCAGTTGATGGTCCTGAATTAATATTAAAATTTAATTGATGATTAACATCAATTCCTAAAAACCAAAATTCAATTGTTCCAGAGGTCTGTAGAGTAGAAAAGATATTTCTCACATGACATTGACTAGCTTCAGATGTATCATTTAATTCTAGTACTTTTTTATGTCCTGTTATTGAATTAAAAACTTGAGCACTACATTCAGATCCACTAAAATCAATCCATTTTTCATGAAAATCACCATCTATAACACTTTCGAATCCAAATGTAGCAGGATAATATCCTTCTATTTCTTCCTCATATGTTATATTTTTTGGACTTATCAAGGTTAAAATGTTTTCTATAGTAAAAAATCTCTTTTCTGACTGATATTTAATACCTTTTGAATCATTTGCGAAAATTTGGATTGAATGTTTCCCAAGATTTGGCATAGGAATAATTGTACATCCTAAAATAGTCTTATTTATTAAATTATCTATAGAATATCCAACCCATTCAAAATATTCAGAAATCTTAAAACTAACTAAAAATCCTTCCTTTTGATTATCCCCTGTATTATAGTCTGGATCCCACGAATAACTAATCGCATCAAAATAATATCTATAGCTAGAAATATCAGTACGCGTATAAATATGAAACTTATCAATATTACCAACATTACTTCTAAAGGTATACGCTCCAAACTTTACCCCATTTATATAGATAAAGAATGTATTAGGAGCTAATCCTTGATATAATCCATCCCCACATTCAAAATCAACTCTTATATGATACCAAATGGCATTTGATGCTTCCTCAATATTGTTCCAAGATCCATTATGAAATTGAAAGATGCTTGCTCCAATAGCTAATCTTATTCCAGTATCAGTACCAGAATCTAAATCTAAACTAATTTGATAATTGAGATTGTATCCAAAAATCCAGTATTCAAGTGTTCCGGATGTTTGAGGCGTAGAAAAAGTAGTGGATATATCACAGGCAGCCGAAGTACTACTATCAATCAATTCTAAAACTTTATTATGTCCTTCTAATGAATCAATAGTTTGGGTAATACATGCAGATCCACTATTATCTATCCAATTATTAAAAAAATATTCATTAGGTTTTTTTTCAAATTCAAAGGTTGCAAAATAATGCCCCCTCATGGTATATGCATAAGTGTTGTTCTTTGGTTCTAATAAGTCTATAACAATTATAGTGAAATAAACAATATCAGACTGATAAGAATTATCTAATGAATCATTTCCAAATAATTGTATTGAATGATTACCCGCATTTGGAAAAGAAATTGATATATTTCCTTCAATAGTCCTAAAAATCCTCCCATCTAAACAATATTCAATCCAATCTATAATAACTGAACTTTCATAGCTAATTAAAAGACCTTTTTTTTGATTATTACCAATATAATAATTTGAATCCCAAGAATATCCAATTGCATCAAAATAATAGTTGTAATTTGCTACATTACTACTAGTATTAACATAAAATTTATCGACATTAGAAACTTGATTATTAAAATCAAAAGAACCATATTTTATTCCATCTATATATATACAAAATTTATCATCATATAATCCTTGATATAATCCACCACCGCATTCAAAATCAATCCTTATATTATACCAAGTATTATTTGAAATAGATCGGATATTTTTCCAAAAATTTTCATAATAAAGAATATTTCTCATATTTATACCAATCCTAATTGCATTTACTGCTCCAGAATCAATATTAATATCAATTTGATTATATACATCATCTCCTAGTATCCAAAATTCAATGGTTCCGCTAGTTTGAGGAGATGTAAACGTATTTGATATATCACATCCATTGATGGAATCAGAATCATTTAATTCTAGGACTTTATTATGTCCTTCTATGGAATTAATAACTTGAACATTACATCCTGTTCCACTGTTATCAATCCACTCATTATGTAGGTTTCCATCCATAACATTTTCAAATCCAAAAGTAGCTGGATAATATCCTTCCATAGGATCTTCATAATATTTATTTTCAGGAGTTAAGATATTTATTGGAGAAATTTTAAAATACCTAAGATCTGATTGATAGATATTTCCCAAGCTGTCATTTCCAAATAATTTTAAAGTATGAGAACCTTCTTCTGGATAGGGAATAGTTTTATCTCCTAAAATAGTCTTATTATTTTGACCATCTAATGAATAACCAATCCAATCCATAGGAATTGAATTTTCAAAGCTGATTAAGAGTCCTTCATTTTGGTTATCTCCAATATTATAATTTGGATCCCACAGATATCCAAAATCATCAAAATAATATGTGTAATCTGCTATGGTGGTACGTGTAATTAAATTAATTAAATCAACTTCAGAGACATCATTGGCAAATGAATATGCTACAGATTTAGTTCCATTTACATAAATAAAGAATGTGTCTGGGGATAATCCTTGATATAATCCATTTCCACACTCAAAATCGATTCTAATATGATACCAGGTATTACTAAAAATATCTTGGATATTATTCCAATTACCATCATTATATTGAAGGTGTCCTGCTCCTGTAGCGAGTATTATTGCATTTGTTGCACCAGAATTTAATTGAATGTTTATTTGATAATTGACATCAATTCCTAAAAACCAAAATTCTATGGTTCCACTAGTTTGAGGAGTTGTAAATGTATTCGATACATCACATCCATAAGTAGAATCACTATCATTTAACTCTAGGACTTTCTTACGTCCTTCTATTGAGTCAATAACTTGAACACTACATCCAGAACCACTATTATCAATCCATTCATTATGAAGACTTCCATCCTCAACGCTTTCAAATCCATAAGTTGCTAAATAATATCCTTGCATTGGTTTGATATAAGTTTTATTTTCGGGTGTTAAGATATTTATGGGAGAAATTCTAAAATACCTAAGATCTGATTGGTAGATATTTCCTAAGGAGTCATTTCCAAACAATTTTAAAGAGTGGAATCCTTTTCTTGGAAAGGGAATGGTTTTATCTCCCAATATAGTCCTATTTATTTGACCATCTAATGAATATCCAATCCATTCCATAATAATTGAAGTTTCAAAGCTTAGTAAAAGCCCCTCATTTCGATTATCACCAATATTATAATTTGGATCCCATGAATATCCAATATCATCAAAGTAATATTTGTAATTTGCTATGACGGTACGAGTAAATAAATTAAATATGTTAACATCGGAGACATCAGTATAAAAAGAATATGGACCATAATTTATTCCATTTACATAAACAAAAAATGTATCAGGGGATAATCCTTGATATAATCCATTACCACACTCAAAGTCGATTCTAATATGATACCATGTATTGCTTAAAACATGATGGATATTATTCCAATTACCATCATTGTATTGAAGAAACTCTCCCCCTATAGCCAACATAATTGCAGTTGTTGTACCAGTATTAATCTGAATGTTTATTTGAGAGAGTGTATTAATTCCAAGAAACCAAAATTCAATGGTTCCACTAGTTTGAGGAGTTGTAAAAGTATTCGATACATCACATCCATATATGGAATCTGTATCATTTAATTCTAGGACTTTATTATGCCCTGCTATCGCGTTAACAACTTGAGCGCTACAACCAGTACCACTATTATCATCCCATTCACTATCAAAATCTCTATCTATAACTCTTTCAAATCCAAAAGTGGCGGGATAATATCCCCACATAGGATTCATATAAGTTGTATTTTCAGGTGTTAAGATATTAAATTCAGAATCACTATGGTGGATGTTATAATTATCATCAACTTTATTTTTTATTTTGTTTGATTCTTCAAAAAAAGATGAAATATTAGCAAACGAGGGAAAAAAAATAAGAATAATCATGATTAAAACGATAAGTTTCTTTCTTTTCATTTTATATCTTTTGTTTTCTAATTGATTTTAATTTATTATTATAATTTTTGATAATCGAAAGTAAATTATTTAATAAGAAAATTTAATATGATATATAAACACGATCAGGACTAATATTGAACAAATTTATTAAATTTGATTCGATCCTATCATTTGGTATGGTTTTATCTGTTTCTATAGCGTTATCGTAAAAATCATTTTCATGTTCTATTTTAAGATCAATTAAAGAAGTTAAAAGGTTTGTTTTTTTTAATTAATTTAATTGAATAACATATTTTAATTGAATTTTCATTAAAATCAGAATTTAAATTTCCCTTTTCAATAAAAAAAATATTAAATATCTAAAAAAGAACAAGAAAATACTCCAACCTTCTCGATTATTTAATCTAATAATTTATAGTTTTATTGAAAGAAGCTTATTAAACGTTAATTCTAGACCTATCTTTTTTATTTCCTCTTTTAAATAGACAAGATTAATAGATTCTTGATTTGCATGAAATAATGTTAAAAAATCAGTTATATCCTGATATTCCAATAATTCTGAATCAGGAATATCTTCGATATCTCCTATGTATAAAATTTTACCCAATAATACATCCTCTAATGAGGGTATTAGTATATTTAAGTCAAATAATTTTTTCATAATTGCTCTGTCTAATAATTCATTTTCTCTATTATTATTAGCAATTTTTAAATCTAATCTAAAATAACTTTTATTATCAAAAATAGTAATATTTGTTCCTTCCTTTATTCCTTGATAGAATTGATCTTCCATAACATCAAATTTATTTTCTTTTAAAATTTTTATAAAATGTGCAAATTCAGAAGGATTATTTTCTAAAATTATGTCAATATCCGTTGTAGTTCTTACATGACCATAATGAATAATTGTGACTCCCCCAACAATAATATATTTCAAATCTACTGCCTTAAATACATTTTCAATCCTTTGTAGAATATTTTTTAGTTCTGCCATATTTTATTACCTTTATTCACTGCTTTAATTCGGCTGAATAAGTTAATATTTGATTTAATTTTTAAATGTATATCCTGATCTGAAAAATTAGGGTATCTTTTCTTAGTGCTTTCTTCAATTAGTTTAAATGAATTATGTATTAGATCATCTGCTATTTCTAATGGATCCTCTTGTTTTTGCATTATCTTTTTTGATGATATAATTTCTTTTTTTAATTTTTCTTTCCTAATCAAAAATAAATTATATTTTGAAATGTTATTCATATTTGGATATTTTAGATTCTTAAATTCATTATTTTTTAATTTTAATTTGATATCTTAATATTAGTATTATGATCTTTAAATTATTTGTTTTATTTCTTATTTCTTCTTAATAAAGTTCAATTAATTTACGTAAATATCAATACGCAAAAAATTATAAGAGATCAAGCCAAAATAAAACCCCAAAATAATATGAAAAATGTGTTATTAGAATTACCTGAGGAATTAATCAATAAAATTAATAATGAGTTAAAAGTAAATAATGTATTAGCATATCGAACGTATACCGAATTTATTATTGATGCAACAAGACGAAGAATAGAAGAAGTACAGAATTTAAGGTGTTTACAAGCTCAAGATACTTAATTCTTTGTCATTGGAATTTTAAGATTTAATTTGAAAGTATCGATTGAATATAATATAATTAAAAAAAAAAATATCATCATAAAAAATATTAAAAATGTTAAGGTTTATTAAGATTTTTTATTAAAATATGTATTTAATATTCTATTTTTCATCAGTTTATTGATAAATGAGTACTCTCTTTAATAATTTAAAACATACTTTAAATTTTATTATTTAATGTATTGAAATTTATCTGAAAAGGAGGTCCATTAAAAAACTTTAAATTTATATATTATTGCATTGGTATTAGAATTATTTTTTCCGAGAATTTCCCTCATTTGTGGAATAATATTCTCATTTCGAGAATCTAAGCATGAAATCCCATCTATGATTTGAATGGGTGACCTTCATGAGACTTTAAGTAGTCGGGGATGGTTTGAACACCTACTCGATAGATGGTACTGGTTTTACCATTCATGAATAAGGTATTCAAATACAACCTTCATGTGAACAATTTTTAATAAGAATGTTAAATAATATTTAACATATTTAATAAAATTGATAACCTAGAATAAGTCTGGAGTTTAAAATGCATGATATTTAATTTGGGGAATAGTATATATTTCTTGAATTTTTTTCAGATTTTTAAAATAATTCTTTTGGTTTTTTAAACATTCACGAGTAAAATTGTCAGCAATTTGTCTTATAGATGATTTTATTTCAATTATATTTTTTGTTTTTGCGTATTTACATGTCAAACTAATCTTAAATTCTCCATGTTCTATATAATAAGGATAAATTGCACAATTATATGGTTTAATTTTAGGAAATTGACATCCTCTTTCCTTATCTTTGGAAAGAAATGGACATCCCCCTCTTAATCGTGGTATAGTTAAAATATAATAGAACCCTTCTTCTTCTATCGTCATGAGTTTTAGAAGATTGTGATTTGGAAAAAACCACCATATTTTTGCCACGTAATTTAGCAATTCCTCCTTGATTTGATAAATTCTTAGTTGATTAATTATTTCAATAGGGAGAATATCTGAAATAATTGCCTCAATCACGCGATAATCACACACACAGATGGGAATTCTTTCACAGCATTCTCTACAAATACCACATTCCTCTAAAAAAATAATAGACTCCATTTTAAATTATCAATCCAATGATTTTATACAAAATTTTACATTTCTAATAATGTATAGCAGAATAGAAATTTTTAGTTATCATAATTCATAAAATTATTACAGAAAACTCCAAGCAAATCAATTAGCTTATTTATCTATTAAGAATATAAGATTTAAGTAAAGAATTTCTAATCTAATTATATTAATTAATTAAAGATCTATCTTATTATGATTCTATTCTTTACCTATAATTTAAAATTCTAATTTTTTAATTCTTTCTGGATTAAATGTATATTTACAATCGGGATAATTTGAACATCCTATAAAAGTGCCACGTCTTCCATTAAATTCTAGAATACATTATTCTCCGAGTTAACTCAACAAATAAATCTTCAATATTATTATTATTTTTAGTGGCTTTATAATAGATACTACAATATTTTTCTATAAATTCCTGAACATCTGGATTCTCAATACTTATATCTGATTTTTCTGGTATATCTATATTAATTCCTATAATGATAAAATACCTCTTGTTATTGATATAATCATATATCTCTAAAATCCTTTTTCTGATGAATTCAAAACTCTGAGGTTTGTTTAGATCAAAAATAGATATGCATCCAACAGCTCCTCGATAAAATTTACTTCGTACAAATTTATACCTTAGATGATCTCCAATATCCCATATTGAAAGCTGTACCTTTTTTCCAGATTCATATTCTACTTCTTTATTTAATATATCAACTCCTAATTCTAATTTATAACTCATATTAAATCTTTTTTTTGTAAATCTTTGAATAAAATGGTCTATTTCAATACCAGCACTACGAAATAATATTATTTTTAATTTTTCATTTGACATTATTTTATAATAATTTCATAAGGCATTTAATATCATTAATCCAAATTTCAAATTAAATTCATAAAAATAATCAATTTTTTCACATATAGATTTTTATATCTCCTTCTCTTAATAATACTTATATCCAATAAAAAAGTGATTAATATTAACATGAATAAATTCAGAAAAACTAAGTTAATAAGCTTATTAATCTGTTTATTTCTTGCTATTAATATATTCATACCAATAATTACATATCCTGGAAGTTCTATTAATGATGTAAATGAATCAAAAGAAATTCAAACATCCTCTAATTATGAATACGAATGGCTTGTATCATATGGAGGGGAGATGATGGATTGGGGTTATGGAATTAATATAGATAGTTTGAATAATACATATGTTACAGGTTATCAGGATGGAAGTGGACCGTTATGTCTCTTGAAATATAATAATAATGGATCATTATTATGGAATAAAACATGGCGTTATGGTCGTGGACAAGATATTGCTATTGATGATTTAGACAGTATATATATTACTGGAAATTATTATTTTAATGGTACTAGGCAAATATGTTTATTAAAATATAATTCTTCAGGAGATCTACAAATGAATAAAACATGGGGAGGATCTAAATATGGAATGGGTCATGGAATTGATATAGATAATGAAGGAAATATTTATATAACGGGTTATTTTTTTAATACGGGGGAAGATGATTATCTATTAGTGCTTTTAAAATATGATTCATTTGGAGATTTAGTTTGGAGTAAAACGTTAGACATTCCTAGTTCGGGAGAAGATATTGTTGTAGATGATAATGGAAATATTTATATAACAGGATATATAGAAAATGGTTTGAATAAAATTGATTTATGTTTATTAATATATGATTCTTCAGGAAATCTTGAAGGGGAACATTTATGGGGGGGTCCTGAAGATGATTGTGGAAATGGTATTGTATTAGATGATAGTGGTATGATTTATATTACTGGATATAAACAAAATAGCTTGAATGATTTCGATTTATGTTTATTAAGTTATGATAATACAAGTACATTACACTGGGCAAAAACATGGGGAGGAGATGAAAAAGATTTTGGAATTGATATTAAAATTGATGATTTGGGCTATATCTATATAACTGGTGCTACAGGAAGCTTTAAACCTACTTCTAATTTTGTAGATGTTTTATTAGCAAAATTTGATAAAAATGGTAATAATCTAGGATTTAAGACATGGGGGGCACATAGTGGCACAGATTATGGTTTTGGATTAGTATTAGATGATTGGGGTTATGCTTATATAACAGGAACGGGAACATATCCACTAGCTCCATTTGACAATTTTTGGGATTTAATTGTAATAAAATATGATCTAGATAAGATTCCAATTAAAACTAATATAGCAGCTATTTCTGGTTATAACATATCTTTATCTCTTATTGCAATTGGAATTATAAGTGTTGTTCTTTTATTGATAAAGAGAGACAAATTTAATTCAAATTAAATCTTTTATTTTTATTTAAACTAATCAAAACTAATTATTTTAAATCCATTTATTCAAACCTGTTAAATTTTCTAGATTAAATATACCTTTTAGTCAATAAACACTCAATTAACATTCAAAATAAGAGAGGAATTTCTTTATTGTTTGTTATAAATTTTAATATACTTAATCTGTTATTATTCGTGATAATATAATAATTTCCATGAATATGGATTAAACTCATTATCATAATTATCAA